>JBBSOP010000092.1:0-12262 GCA_038259655.1 Chroococcales cyanobacterium | reverse complement strand
TCTTAAAAGTTTTAATAATTTTGATATTTTTATCCCCAAAACCTTATTCTTGCGTTCAGCCATAATTAGTGTTTCATCCCAGTGATAGTTGGTAGAACGCTTTCACAGTAAGCTTTTTATCTTTTATGGACAAGTCTAATGCTTTGTTGTGGATGCTGTTCGGCAGCATTATTGATGAGAATATCTAGTTTACCGAACTCATCTACAGTTTGCTGTACAGCTTGTTGACAAAAAGCTTCTTCGGTAATGTCACCTGCTATCGCTAACGCCCGACGACCTTGTTGTTCTACTAAATTTTTGGTTTCTTTAGCGTCGTCGTGTTCGTTAAGGTAGATAATCGCTACATTAGCACCTTCTTTGGCATAAGCGTAGACGCGAAGCGGCTTGTCGTCAGACATCGCTACAGCACGACCAATACCACTATCTCCACCCGTAATTAATGCTACTTTATCTTGCAACTTGCCACTACCCTGATACTGAGCATCATCTGCTTTCGGTTTGGGCTGCATTTTTGATTCTACACCAGGTGGTTTTTGTTGCTGTGGTGGCTGTAATGTTTCTTTGTCTGATGCTGGCATAAGATTTTTCCTGTAAATTGGCTAGAAAGTTGAAAATTAAGATGAAAAAAAGCAAAAAATCTTGATTTTTTCTTTTGCTTGTTTCCAAAAAGAAACCTTGGATCGATCTATTCAACCCAAGGTTGGTTTGTTACTTTAGCTCCTACTTGCCAATAGCAAGCTTAGGCATTTTTTACCCCGGATGTTAGCCAAATGTACAGTTTTAGCAACTGCTTATGACTGACCTTATTTCTCCCCACACTTGACACACGCTCTTAATCTGACCACAAAAAACAAGCACACAACTCTCTTTTTTGATGAAGGAATTATCCTATTCATCTGCTTTAAAGTTAACTATTTATCTGACTGGTGTTAATCACTCTGGGGATGGAAAGAAATGGTAAATTATCTCAGTCTGAAGGCATAAAATAAACTATTAATCTGGGAGATGGCGTTTATTCTTTATTATGACGTTTTGGTGGTTAGATGTAGCAATCTATATCTTAAGTTATATTCCTCTCTATATATGCAACTTGTAGACGCAACAGCTTATGATCTGGAGCTAATTAGCAGATCACGTAAAAAGTAAAAGCGATCGCTTCTCCAATCACCGCCTTTTTTTCGTCCTAAATAGCCTGTTAAGGGAGATGAAAGTTCAATCAATAAATCGTGAACTGTTTCCTCAGCTAACTTGGGCGTATGAGTGGCATTGTAATGAACACGAATTTCTGTAACTGTAAAACTATGATGTGTAGCTTTTGAACTTTCGTTGTCTTGTTCAGAAAGTTCTTTAACTGCTGCGATAATCTGCGATCGCAAATTAATCTCTTTTTCAGTTTTATCGATATATTCATCAATTTTGTAGTCAATTTGCCCAGGTTGTAAATATTGCTGTAATTCGACTAAATTAATAGCACCTGGATATTTTGCTTTAAGTTCAACTAATTTTTGTAAAGTCATTACATTTATGATACTAATTTTAGATATTTCAGCAGATTCTTTCAAATTTTTAGTTGGTTTACCTGGGCCAATAATCAATCGTACAGCTTGAAGATAATTTTCTTTAAGATGCCTTTTACCAATTCTGTCTAATTCTTCTACTGCACGATCAGGAATGCTTTTACCTGCTTTACATTCGCAAACTAGAGGGTAAGGTTGTGAACAAAATAAATCTAAACCACCCGCACCGCCTTTGTAGTTTTCTTCAACCTTGAATCCTAAGAAATCCAGGCTACGACGTGCTATATTTTCAAAATCTGTACCAGCTTGATAGTTATTTTTTTCCTCTAGTTCGATACTGCGATCGCCCAATTTTGCAATATCATTTATCCAAGCTAAATTTAGATCGGGTTGCTTAATTAGCTTCTCACTACTCCAACCTAAAAATAATTTAATATCGTGATCTAATGCTTTAGCTACTTGATTTATATTGGCTATTTGTGATACTTTACTCTGCAATTCTTCTAACTCAGGATGCAGCGGTGGCTGTCGATTTTCTAGTTGATGTTTACGTTGGGCGAAGATGCGATCGTTTAATACTGGCTTTTCTTCAGAAACAGTAAGGGAATTTGGTAAAGGTAAAAAGTGACGACCTTGATGTTGTATGTCAATTTCCTGCGGTTCTGGCAACAAATAGACACGCAAGAAAGCCAGAAAAATATAAGGTTTTTGTACAAGAATTTGTTGGAATGCCTCTGTTGTCCAGATTGTTAACTGTGACAAAGCCTCTAATGATTCAGGAGCATTCAGCATCTGGCAAAGCTCACATTTAGCCCAAGCTTTTATCAAAGCTGTTTCTATACCTAAATTTGTAATAGCATCTTGGACAACGGGCAAAAAACTTAAGCGGTAATACTGCTCATTGGGTAGTAAGTTAGTCGAAACATTAGCTGGATAAAGAGCAAATCTCTGCCCCGGATGGATGAATTTACGAGGCATAGCTACAATAGTTTGCCCTTGTATTAATGTTTCAACATCTGGAGCAGGTAAAAATAGAGCTGTTTGAAGCAATACTGATTGACTCATATTTAATTATACAATTCACTCAGGTCATCAGAGTCGTCTATTTCCTCCGTCATAGAAGGATTAAGGAAGTCATTTAATAGTTCTTCACCCTCAATAGTATCTTCATCAATCTGGCCAGAAGGATTACTCAAAATTTCTAGCAGTAAAGGATTATTACGAGCTATTGGCTGTGAAAATTCTAATACTTGTTCATCCTTTAATTGGTAGTTATTACGTTGCTGATAAACAGAATATATGTCAATAAGTGGTCGGATTTCTTCAATTTTTAAATCCACATGTTCTCCACCTAATTCTTCAACAAGCTTTTTAATATATACATAAGAATCCCAATTTTTAGGAATCCTTTTCTCTTTAATTTTAGAACGAACTAAACATCCTCGTGTTATATCAAACATTTGATATGCAATTAGCCGCCACATTCCTGCGCCAACAGCTCTTCCATGTGAGTATTGGAGAACAGAAACACCGATTTTAAAATTATTGTCTTTTTCTTTTCCAATAACTTTAAAGTTTATCCAACCCTGATTCTTTGACTTAGGTTCAATTTCGACAATATCTTCGATGATAAACTGTTCTAACTTTTGACCAGTGGAAGTTTCACCATTTATGATCTGACCTTTAATAGACTCAAATCCAAAATGTAAAGCTTCAGCGATTAGAGAATTATGTTTCTCGTCAAGATACTCTAAATCATCTAATTCTTTTGCTCTTTTCAAAGCAATCTCAAATCTTTCAAATGGGTCTTGTGGTAAAATTTCACTCTTAACATTAAAATTTTCCGTACACCACTTTAAAGCCTCTCTTACGGTTGGTCTTCCTTTGCCATATTCTCTCAACTTACTTTCTTCAAATGGATAAATTTTATGAGGTGGTAATAAGTTTCTGATAGTGTAAAAATCGTTAAGCCAAAGTGTGACTAACTCAACTAAAGAATCACTATCAATGTATCTTAAATCTATTGGTTTGCGTCCTGTGTATTTTGAAATTCTATCAGGTGTGCCATCCTGTATCTCATTTATCTTCTGCGTCCATGTAACAGGCAGCATAACTGTAATTATCACAATTCCTCTGCTTAGTTCAGAGTGTTCGAGAGTATCATGCAGACGTTTAACTAAATCAGCAATAACCAATTCTGTGGGTAATCCATCTTCACTAAAAGCGTTTTTGACATCTATTTCGTCAAAACAAATTACTACTGGATTATAGTAGCTTACTAAATTTAATATTTGCTGAATATTTTTCAAGGCTTCAGCTTCTCTATCTTGATTTGTTTTTCTAGGATTTGGTAATCCTAGAGCATCTGCATTGGATTGTGCTAGCTCATTGCCAGATAGCCATTCTCTAGCAAAAGATGCCTGAGTTTCTGAAAGCGTCCACAAAACAGCCCGGACAATATAAGGATCTGCGTTTGGTTTTGCTTTGAGAACTTCTTTGATCAGCCTATCCATTAAATTTTTGTTTTTAGCTAGCCAGCTTGCATAGACTTTATCAAATCTTTCTAGCAATTCCTGTGGAGAAAGGCTCCGGGCATTGGCGTTGATAGCTTTAAAACCTTCATTTGCGATCGCTGCTGCTACTTCCTGCCACTGCATAACTTTTTGACTACCAGTTTTGCTGAGACTATCTGCCAAAGTCTGCTGAAATTGGTACTTAACTAGATTTAAATCTGTATAATTATTGACACCTGCATAGACGAATAAAGCACCACCTTCTTTTTCCAGTCGATGACGAATGCGACTGAGGAGGTGAGTTTTACCAACTCCTTGTTGTGCAGTTATGGCTATTGAAGTCACTTTATCTTGATTAGATTGACTTGTTTTTACCAGTTCAATGGCCTGAAAAACTGCATTAGAAGCATGGGCATTTAGTGTAGGCACATCAGGAAATTTCTTTCCCCAAATATGTTGCTCTTGGACAATACCCGCATTAGTAAATGGATTATTACTTTGAATTGCAGCGTTAACCGCTTCTATTGGAGAATCAGGGTTGTTTGTCATTTTTAATTATTTATCGTATTAGGAACTACAAAGGGATAAAGCAATCTGATTAACTCAACCGCTTAGCATAGGAGCGCAATCCTGCTCCTGGGATACTGATTGAATCTTCGCGTTTATCAGGGGTTGAGTCTGGTATTTCTCCGGCAATTAACTGGAAAATATCTTTCTCCTGTATTTCCAGTAGCCATTCATTGAAATGCTCACGACTCACGCGATCGCCTAGTTCTCTTCTGATACGATAAATTGGCACTAGATCATCTAAATTGTAGTTTTGGTTCAACTTGTCGTAGACTTCCAACGCCGCAGATTTAAACTCGTCGTAGGATATAATCGCACTCTGACCATTAACTGGTACGTCTGCACTATTTACCGCAACATCTATCTGACTAATCCACTTCAGCAATGCATTCGCCGCCCAAGTTCCGACAATCGTCCCTTCAAACTTAAAATCACCACTTCTCAAACCATCACCCAGTACCTCTAAACCTGTGGGAGATGTCAGAGTGTATCCTTTTTTGGAGATTGCGATCGCGCCTTGTTGCTGCAATTGTTCTAATACATCCTGATAATCTGCTATCTTCTTGCCCTTAGATATAATTCGCTTTGTAAGTTGACCTTTCTTTACTTCCTGCTGTTTTCCTCCCAAGTCCCACAAAGCTAGCAAAAGACGAGTTTGAGTTTGGACTGTATTTTTTGATGACATATTGGGTATATTTTTTGACCAAAAATATTATAACTGTATATTTGTAAATTATTTAGCCCGGATAAATAACCGGGAAATTGCTGAATATCTCAACGTTATAGTGGGACTGATTTATAAAAAAGAAACGACACTTTAATTTAGTGTCGCCTAGATAAAAAAATTTACATAAATATAGAATTACAATAAGATCCCTCCATCTGCAATAACCTTTCTAACAAGGGGATTTGGGGAAATTAATAAAATTAAAAGAACTGTATTAAATTTAGTTCTTGAAGATTGACCTAACCCTGCTTATTCAAAAGCAAACTTGCTAATAAAAAACTCTCTAAAAACTATGATTTCATCGCCAAAACTTCCTGCGCTCTCACAATATTTTGACGCACAGATTCAGCCGAAGTATGCAAAGCTTCTGTTTCACTATCACTAAGATTTAATTCCAAGACATTCTCAATTCCACTGCAACCCAAGCGACAGGGAACACCAATTACAACATCTTCTAAACCATATTCACCTTGTAAATATGTTGCAATAGGCAATAACCGCGATTGATTCAATAAAATCGATTCCACCATCACACTCGTAGCAGAAGCCGGGGCAAAAAATGCTCCACCCGTCTGCATTAATTCCACAATTTCTGCGCCACCGTTGCGGGTTCTCTGCACCAAGCGCTCAATTGTGGCTGCATCCAACAATTCTGTGATGGGAATGCCGTTAACTGTGGCATAACGAGACAAAGGAACCATTAAATCGCCGTGGCTACCCAATACCATCGCCTTAACATCAGCAGGTAACACCCCTAACTCTAAAGCGATGAAGGTTTCAAAACGGGCAGAATCTAACACGCCAGCCATACCCATAATTCGCTCTCGTGGTAAACCTGTAGCTTGCCAAGCTAAATAAGTCATCACATCCAAGGGATTAGTGACGACTATAAAAATAGCATGGGGAGAATGAGCGATCGTATTCTTTGCTGCTTCTACAACAATCTTGGCATTGGTTTTCAGCAAGTCATCCCGACTCATCCCTGGTTTGCGGGGAAGTCCAGCGGTAATCACCACAATTTGGGAACCAGATGTATCAGCATAATTATTTGTGCCAACAATCTGGCGATTATGTAATTCAATTCCCCTAGCTTCCATCAAATCCAGCGCCAGCCCTTGGGGCATTCCTTCAACGATATCCAGCAATACTACATCTGCCAGATTTTTCTCTGCAATACGTTGGGCTAGGGTACTACCAACCCTACCAGCGCCAACAATAGTTACACGAGGTAAACGACACAGAATTGGGGACTCAGAGGAAGAAGTCATATTACGGGAATACTTTCAGTGACTTAATAGTATGTCAGTTTGTAGTAAGGACTTTAGTCCTGATTCTTCTAAGCACTAAAGTCCTTACTACAAACCTTAAAACAGAAGACTACTTAAATTCTTCCAATTGATCCAAACGTAACCAAATATTTGGTGTAGGCACTTTTCCAAACTTCACAAGGGCGTAATCATCTTTAACATCTACAATTTCGCCCTGAGTTTCAAACAAGTATGAAGGAAAGCGATTATCACTGGCTTTTGCTTCCATACTATTTTCTAGCTTGTCGCGGACAGCGCGAACCATGTCTCCTTTTTTGACCGCCATGAATTGCCCTCTGAAAATTTGTAGATTCTTTTATAGAGGATCTTAACTCGTGACAACATGCAAATACATTAATTTCAGCCAAACTCAATTAACGCTGACCAGCTAATTATAAAGATACAAGCTTACAGCAGTTTGCTCAAGTCGGTAAACTTCCCTCTACAAAACCTTTCGCTGTCTTGAAAAGTTGGGCGCACGGAAACCGTGACGCGCCCACTTTTCGCTGTGGGGTTCTTAAATTTTTAATTTTTAATTTTTAATTTTTAATTCCCCGTAGGGGTTTGACACTGGGGACAAAAATGACTAGAACGACCACCTAACTTAATCCGTTGGATCAAATTACCACAAACCCGACAAGGTTCTCCTGTGCGGTTGTAAACTAATGCAACACCACCATAGTTACCATTGATTCCCTTAACATTGAGGAAATTACTAAAAGTTGTACCTCCAGCCTCAATGCTAGTTTCCAGTACTTGAATAATTGCATTTCGCAAACGCTCAATTTGCTTTAACTGCAAATTTGTACATAAAATCTGTGGTGACACTCCACTTTTAAACAGTGCTTCATCAGCATAAATGTTACCTAATCCTGCCACCACAGACTGATCTAAGAGTGCAGTTTTGATCGGACGGCGGCTATTTTGCAGTTTTGCAGCCAGATAGTCTACTGTAAAATCTGGTGAAAAAGGGTCTAGCGCGAGTTTTCCCAAACCAGTCATGATACTTTCTACTGCCACACCTGGGGGAACCCACCACATTTGACCGAAAGTGCGTTGGTCAACAAAGCGCAATTCTTGGTGATCCCCAAAAAGTAACCTTACCCGCGTATGCTTGTGTAATGGTTCATCTTCGTGTAGCCACAGTAATTGACCAGTCATCCGCAGATGAACTCCTAGCCAGCTATTGGCAGGAGATGAATTAAGTTCAGCTAAGAGATATTTGCCGCGACGATGCCAAGTGGCAATGCTACTTCCTTTAATTCCATCAATAAACTCACCTATAGAAAACGGGTAGGCGATGGTGCGATTGAGCAACACATCTCCACCCGTAATTTCTCGGTTAAGGGTCAATTGATTTAGACCCCTTCGGACTGTTTCAACTTCAGGCAATTCAGGCATTTAAGCTGATTAAACAAGCAATCTGATGTACTTTAGGGATCAGGGCAGACAAGACGAAGAAATTATGATAGACACCTATCGGTAGCTAGCCACACTACCAAAAAGAACCCGTAAATACCCGCAGGTTGGTTTCTCATATAGTAGAGTAGGCTATGTTGAAGGATGAAAGAAATGAAAGTTTCATACTTCATACTTAAGGCTTCCCTTCATCATCTCATCAAATAATCCCTTTTAGGCTTTGCTGCTTATTTTTTCGGCTTAGCCTTTGGTGCTTCTACCTCGATTAATTCATCCGGGGCAAAGTTATTGGTATTGATACCAGCATAATTTACCTTTTCAAACCGGACAATCACTGGGTATTTGATGCCGCTTTGATCAACAGAAGCCACGGTTCCTAAATCCTGAAACCAGTAGGATTCTGGGCGGAGAACACGTACTTTAGAACCACGTTGAACCATGATTATTTTCCCTTTTAGTTATCAATCGCCAATATACAGGGCTAATTGATTTCACTCTACAACCTGAAGGTCTCTGCTAGAGGCTTTATTAAGTTATTTGTCTAATTGGTTAACAATCAACACTCAACGCTCAAAAGTTACTTATTTATTCCCCTGCCTCCTGGTCACTGAGCGTAGCCGAAGTGCTGCTCCCTGCCTCTTTACCCCATCTACCTCTATTGGTAGTTCTAATCCTCACATACCAAACTTAAAATAAGGTCACACCCTGCTTGACAAAGTTCATACAATCGACTAAGTTCGTTCGCAAATGCTTTATGTAAATAACTCTTATGTTTTGCTTAAAACAAACACACTACCCTCGTTACCCCTGCCAATTCGCAGATCGTTATCTATATAAGTGATGTCCAGCCAGCCTTGTTGTGTATCGCTGTTGATAGGAACATCAATTGCCGTAAATTTTTGACCAGCTTCAATTTGTTGGATAAAATCTTCCGGTGAACTGTACCCGATTAAACGTTGTAAACCAACAATAGACCGCTGAAACTTTACTTGGACGCGACGACCTGAAACTGGCTCAAATTTCGCAGCTACGCTCACTAATCCTTCGAGATATGGTAAGCCGTAAATCTCAGCTATATTGTAAACGCTGGTAGTATTTACCCGAATACACTGATAAATTTGACCAAGTTTACATAACGGTACGCGATCTAAGTTTAAAAGACCTCTGCTAGTGGTGTATAGTAATCGCCAATCGCCATCTAGCAAATTGCTTGCCTCCACCGGACATGGTGTAGGGTTGAGGTCTTCTAAGTTGGCGATCGCCACTAAGATAGCCTGTTTTTGCTGCTCACTGGCTAGTAAACCCCGATTAGTACCAGCGATCGCATCGATTAAAGCCGCTTTTCCCATCATTGCTTATCACCTATCACCTCTATTAAGTCGATATTAATGTCCTATGTACAGAGCCGTGCAAATTACTCAGAATCTATTCTTAATTGTCTTGCCACTATTAAATAAAATATTTTTACGAGCTTGCGGATTTATCAACCCACGAGTTGAATGTATGAATAACTAAATTTTTCCGTGTCAAGTGATAGACTTCTTAATGTCTAGTTACATAAATTTTCTTGTGTATTGGTCGTATGTTAAATTCTCCCTTACGTGAAGCCCCTCGTAACCAACGAGCTACTGTAATCCCTTTAAAGCAAGAGTCCTCTCTGTTGGACTGGTTGCGAAGTAACAATCGTCTCATAGCCCGTGAAGTTCACGAACGCGATCTTCGCAATGAAGATCAAGAAGAAATCTCAGATTTTCTCGGCGGAGAAGATGGCATTAACGACTATGACCTAGATGATGACGATGATGCAACTGTAAGCGAAGATTAGCCTGTTGAGGCTAGCTGAGATTTGGTGATCTCATTGTCCCTGCTGTTCAGTTTTGTAAGTGTGGAGTGAAGGGAAATTTCCGTGGACGCTAAATTATCTCCTAACCAAGGATTGAATTTTTCTGGTATCGGTTTAGCTTCTTGTTTAGCCACCGGGCTAAGCATAGCAGCATTGAATTTTGATTGGATGGGCAATAGATTGCCCTTTCAAGGTATGTCGCTGACTCTACCCCTGTTGTTGGGTGCTGTGAGTTCGGCTGCTATTGGGTACGTAGTCATACCTATGTTGCAAGCACTCAAAACTGGGCAAATAATCCGCGAAGATGGGCCACAAGCTCATTTAAAAAAGGCAGGGACACCAACAATGGGGGGTATATTTTTTATCCCCGTAGCTGTAATTATTGCCTGTGTTTGTTCTGGTTTTGCTAAAGAAGTACTGGCTGTTTCGGCTTTGACTCTCAGCTATGGGTTTGTTGGCTGGATTGATGATTGGCAAATTCTCCGCCGCAAGTCGAATAAAGGTATATCTCCTAAGATGAAACTGGCTTTGCAAGTTGGTTTTGCGGCAGTTTTTTGTCTGTGGTTGATGTTTAATCAACCTGCTAATATTACAAATATTGCTTTGCCTGGAGTGGGTTGGGTATTACCATTAGGTTTTTTATTCTGGCCTTTGGCTGGCTTTGTCTTGGTGGCTGAGAGTAATGCAACTAATTTAACTGATGGTATTGATGGCTTAGCAGCAGGAACAGTGGCGATCGCTTTACTGGCATTAGGCGCATTAGTAGCCCCTACATCTTTAGGATTAATGGTATTCTGTGCGGCTTTAAGTGGCGGTTGCTTAGGTTTCTTAGCCCATAACCGCAACCCAGCCCGTGTTTTTATGGGTGATACTGGTTCCCTGGCGCTGGGGGGGGCTTTAGCGGCTGTAGCATTGCTGACAAACAGCTTAGTAGCTTTGTTTATTCTCAGCGGGATCTTTTTCGTCGAAACCCTTTCTGTAATGGCACAGGTGAGTTACTACAAGGCTACCAAAGGGCCAGATGGTAAAGGTAAGCGTTTGTTTAAAATGGCTCCCCTGCACCATCACCTAGAATTAACTGGCTGGTCAGAATTGCAAGTAGTTTCCGTGTTTTATATAATCGCTGCTATTTTAGCTGCAATTTGTTTGGCGATCGCTCCATTTTGAATTTTTAATTCAATTAATGGAAGATTAATGAATAGCCTCTGCATTTGCGGGGGTTATTGTTTTTTATGGCGTTGCTGAATTTATCTCACGCAGAGGAGGACACTTGCGTGGGCGGCTCTGCCGACTTGAGCAAAGTGTCCGTCGCGCAGAGGCGCAGAGGTTATCAGCAACGCCATAAATTCAGGTGCAATCTGGGTTGACAACGTTGCATATATCGCATTCTTTTTTCAAGTTGGTGTAATATTAAATTTTTGCATTTATTCAATATATCTTTTAATGTTTGATAAGCTGTAAGCGCTGGTATGAGGAGTATCTATCGTATTATGCACTGGTTGTTTACGGGCTGTTTAAGTGTAGATAAATTAACGGTTAAGATTGCGGAACTTCCCCCATCTTTACAAGGTACAAGGTTAGTACAGTTGTCAGATTTTCACTATGATGGTTTGCGGCTATCAGAAAAAATGTTAGAAGATGCGATCGCTGCTACTAATGAAGCTGAACCAGATTTAATTGTCTTAACTGGCGATTATGTAACTGACGATCCCACACCAATTCATCAGCTTGTATTACGACTCAAACATCTGCAAAGTCGCTGTGGTATTTATGCTGTACTCGGCAATCATGATATACACTACAGTCACTCCCAAGCGGAAGTTACAGACGCATTTACTAGTATTGGAGTTCAAGTTCTTTGGAATGAAATTGCCTATCCATTAGGGCAAGAATTACCATTAGTAGGACTTGCTGATTATTGGTCACGAGAATTTAATCCTGCACCAGTTATGAAGCAATTAAACCCAGCTATACCCCGGATTGTTTTATCTCATAACCCAGATACTGCCAAAATATTGGCACAATGGCGTGTAGATTTACAATTATCTGGTCATACTCATGGTGGTCATATTGTAATACCAGGCGTTGGACCTGTGGTTTTTCATTATAAAAAGATGCTGAAAAAACTACCTAAAAAAATGCGGCGTTGGGTTCCATTTTTATTAGGAGATTGCTCAAAAGTAGTGCGATATTGGGAATGGGCGCAGGGATTTCATCAAGTTGCAGATAATCAATTGTATGTGAATCGTGGCTTGGGAACTTATCGACCAGGACGTTTATTTTGTCCGCCAGAGGTAACTGTAATTACGTTGGTTTAATAAGAAAATGTATTGGGCATGGGGCATGGGGCATTGGGCATTGGGCATTGG
>JBBSOP010000091.1:0-12363 GCA_038259655.1 Chroococcales cyanobacterium | reverse complement strand
TTCTTAAAAGTTTTAATAATTTTGATATTTTTATCCCCAAAACCTTATTCTTGCGTTCAGCCATAATTAGTGTTTCATCCCAGTGATAGTTGGTAGAACGCTTTCACAGTAAGCTTTTTATCTTTTATGGACAAGTCTATTACGTTTATTGTTGAAATATAATAAAAATTTAACAAATTTTTCTTGTGTACGTAGACCGTTAACCATGAGTCAAGAGCGATCGCTTGATGTAACAACTGAAGTGATGAATGAAGTTGAAGATGAAGTTGGCGCTTTAGAAGGGTTAAGGATGGAAATACAAGAATATTTACTGATTAACAAGAACTTATCACAAGATTTATACAACAAATTGCTAAGTATAATTGAGCAACAAAATTATTTGCTATTGTCACAAAATATTCTTTCAGTCAAATATTGTCAGCAACAGCTTCAAGTTTTATCTGATAACCAATTTGAGAGTATTACACCACAATATAGCGGAATTATCGTAGACGATAACCATACCCTGGACAAGATGACTAACTATGAAGTTGCAGAACTAATTTCCCTAAACAGCTTTGAAATTGCCACCCTCGAATCACAAGATTTGATGAAAAAAAATATACCTTCCGGTTGTGAAAAAGCTGGTGAAGTAATTGTAGTTAGAAAAGACGGTTCTACTTTTCCTGTAGAACTGCAAGGTCAAGTAGTTTCTTCCCAGGGGCAAAAAATGCAGGTGATGGTAGTTAAAGATATTACAGAACGTCAGCAAGCCCAAGAAGCTTTGCAAATTAAAGAAAACGAGCAGCGAAAACAAAGTCAAACATTAATACAATTGGCCAGGAGTAAAGCGTTTCAAGAAGGCAACCTGCATACAACATTAAAAGAAATTACAGAAACTGCGGCTCGGACACTCTCAGTCAAGCGAGTTGGCGTGTGGTTATACAACGAAGATCGTTCTGCAATTGAATGTATTGATTTATATGATGTAATTACAAAGGAGCATACCTGTGGCAGGTCTTTTTTAAAAGCTAATTATCCTGCATATTTCCAGGCTTTAGAAGTGGAACGCAGCATTGCGATACATGATGCCATTAACGACAAAAGAACCCAAGAGTTATCTGCATCTTATCTTTCTGTGTTTGGCATTGCTTCTTTGCTAGAAGCACCAATTTGGTTAGGTGGTCGTTTGATCGGGGTAGTATGCCATGAACACTTTGGCAAGATTCGTCAATGGACTTTGGAAGAAGAGAACTTTGCTGGATCGCTCGCAGATTTTGTGACTTTAGCAATTGAAGCAAGCGATCGCAATGCTGCACAAGAAGCACTACAAAAGAGTGAAGCCCAATTTCGAGCCATTTTTGAGCGTTCTTCTATCGGCATCGGTCTTTGTGATCTAAAAGCACAAATAGCAGATATAAACCCAGCGCTGTGTCAGATTTTGGGTTATCAGCGCGAAGAGCTATGCGGTAAACGCTTCATAGATTATATTTCCCACCAAAGAGGAGATTTAGAACTTTATAAACAATTAATTTCAGGAACCCACGTAACGGGGGAGCAGCCTGTAGCCAAACATCACATTGAAATGGAAAGACAGCTCCTGCATAAAGATGGCGGGTTAGTTTGGACTCATTTATCTGTTTCGATAATTCCCGGCTGTGATGGTGAACCAGAGTTTTTCCTAGCGACTATCGAAGATATTACTGAGCGCAAGCAAACAGAGTCGAAGCTACTCGCTTCTCAAGCAGCAGCAGAAGCTGGTAGTCGAGCGAAAAGTGAATTTTTAGCAACTATGAGCCACGAACTGCGAACACCTTTGAATGCAGTTATGGGCTTATCTCAATTGTTACAACAAGAAATTGTTGGCTCTCTTAACGAAAAACAGAAAGAATATATAAGTTGTATATACAACAGTGGTGAACATCTGCTGACAGTGATTAACGATATTCTAGATTTATCTAAGGTAGAAGCAGGTAAAGAAGAACTGTCTTTATTGCCTTTTTCAGTGTCAGATTTATGTAATTATGTCTTATCGACAGTAGGCGATCGCGCCCAAGAACAAGGATTAGAACTTACAAGTACAATTGATCCAGAAGTCGATATATGCGTTGCCGATACACGGCGGATGAAGCAAATGTTACTCAATTTGCTTACCAACGCTATTAAATTTACGCCAGAGGGAAAGGTATCTTTAGAAGTTAAAAAAGTCTCTAGAGGTGTGAATTTTACAGTTTCAGATACAGGTATTGGTATCGATGCTAATCAATTTAAATTTCTTTTTGAACCTTTTAAACAATTAGATAGTCGCTTAAATCGTCAGTATGAAGGTACTGGTTTGGGTTTAGCATTAACTCGCAAATTAGCACGATTGCATGGTGGAGATGTGACATTTGTTTCCACCTTGGGAGAAGGTAGTCAGTTTACTATATTTTTGCCAAATCAGGTAGATGAGGAAGTAATCACATTATCCCCTGTTTCTCCTCCTAAAAAACGTATTTTACTTGTAGAGCCAGACGAAAACACTGCTATATTTTTGCAAGATTATCTACACATAATTGGCTACCAAGTAGATTGGATAAACGATAGTAATAGCTTTCTTCAAGAAATGCGAACCCTCAAGCCAGATTTAATTTTGTTGGATGAGCAATTAAAAGGAGATATCAACAGTTGGGATTTATTGAAAAGTATCAGACAAGAATCTGATTTGCAAAATTTACTAGTAATAATGATGAGTGTTGACAAACCTACTTTAGAAAAAATCAGCACTTTAAAAAGTGGAGTTAACGATTATCTTCCCAAACCAATTCGCATAGGACAACTGGAAACCCTACTCAAGCGATACTTAAAATAAGTGCAAAATAAAAAACAAGTTTTTAATTATCACAAATACTATAAATTATCACTAGAAATATCAAGTTTTTTGCTCATTTTTACATGCCAAATACCAGCTTCTGTAAACAATTCTCCTACTTCTACAAAATCCAAATTTTTATATAAATCTTTTATATATGCTTGAGCATAAATCACAACTTCGGGAATATTTTGATTGGCTATAATCTCTAATGCAAATTCTGTAATTTTCTTACCTATACCTTGTCTTCTAGCTATAGATAAAACCGCTAGCCTTTCTATCTTTGCAGTGTTCTCATTTAAATATCTAATTCTAGCAGTACCTACAGCTTGTTGATCTAAATAGGCAATTAAATGTTGAGATATTTCATCTTTGCCATCAAACTCTAAGGCAGGATCTATTCCTTGTTCTTCTTGAAAAACAGATTTTCTAATGGCTGCGATCGCTGGAAAGTCTTGAGGTAATTCAGCTATTTTTATAATTAAATTGGTCATTCAAATTTCTCTGTGGTTCAATTATAAAATAAGGTGGGCATTGCCCACCTAAAAGTTTAATCTGCGCCTTCAATTGGTGCAAAACCTTGGCGCTGAATATTTTCCGTTACTGTGCGCGGTTCTAGGAATTGCAGCAGATAATCAGGGCCTCCTGCCTTAGAACCAACACCAGAAAGTTTAAATCCGCCAAAGGGTTGCCGGGCAACGATCGCACCTGTAATATTGCGATTAATGTACAAGTTTCCGACTTCAAAATCTGTTTGTGCCTGTTGAATATGGGAAGGCGTTCTAGAATAAAGTCCTCCAGTCAAAGCATAAGTAGTGCCGTTGGCGACTGCTAAAGCTTCGGCAAAATCTTTCACCCGAATTACTGCCAGTACAGGGCCAAAAATTTCTTGTTGGGCAATTATACCATTTGCTGGTACTTCACTAAAGATGACAGGCCCCACAAAATAACCTTGTTCGGGTGCTGGTAATTCCAAAGCTACTTGTGCTTCTGCCTTACCCTTTTCAATATACTCGCGGATGCGATCGCGGGCATGAGCATCAATTACTGGCCCAACTTGTGTACTAGGTAACTCCGTTTCCCCAATATTTAAAGATTTTGTTGCTTCCACCAACCGTTGCACAAAAGCATCATAAATTGGTTGCACCACAATCACCCTGGAGGCGGCAGAACATTTTTGGCCACTGTAACCAAATGCCGACTGCACCACCCCTACAACTGCTTGGTCTAAATCAGCACTTTCATCAACAATGATGGCATTCTTCCCTCCCATCTCCGCAATCACTCGCTTCATGTGCTTTTGCCCAGGTTTAAGAGTTGCCGCCTCTGCATAAATTCGACAGCCGACTTCTTGTGAACCAGTAAAAGCAATTACATGAGTATCAGGATGATTTACCAAATAAGCGCCGACTTGTGAACCCTTCCCAGGTACGTATTGAAAGACACCTTTAGGTATACCAGCCTCAACTAAAATTTCTGTGAGTTTAGCAGTAATTACAGAAGATGTTTCAGCAGGCTTGAGCAAAGTACAATTCCCTGTAACCAAAGCTGCAACAGTCATTCCGCAAGCGATCGCCAGCGGGAAATTCCAAGGAGAAATTACTACTGCAACTCCTCGTGGTTGGTAAATATAACGATTTGTCTCACCAGCTACGTCATAAATTACACCTTGATCCAGCCGTTCCATTTCATCAGCATAATAAAGACAAAAATCTATCGCCTCAGAAACCTCTGCATCTGCCTCCTTAACAGGTTTCCCAACCTCCAAAACAATCCAAGCAGAAAGTTCGGCGCGGCGTTGTTCCATCAAATCAGCAGCTTGACGCAAAATATCAGCGCGTTGCTTTGCTGGTGTCTTCCTCCAACCAGGAAACGCCGCCTTCGCCGCTTGCATCGCCTGTTCAGCCTGTTCCACACTAATCAGCCCAACCTTGCCAATCACCTCACTAAAATTAGAAGGATTCAAAGAATCAATCACTTCCGAAGTATTAACATACTCACCATTAATCAACGGCAGATAACTTCTTCCCAACTGCTGACGAACAGCTTGAAAAGCCTCAGCAGACATCTTCCGTTCTTCCTCTTTTGCATAATCACTATCTGCCACACCCAAAAACTTCCCATCCTCATCTCTGCGCCTTTGCTTACTGAGCGCAGTCGAAGTATGCGCCTCTGCGTGAGATAAATCCACCCCCGGCGCTGCCAACAACTCCTCAATCGGCCTATTCTCCAAATTCTGCCGTAAAAAAGAACTATTAGCCGTATTTTCCAACAAACGCCGAATTAGATAAGCCATCCCCGGTAATAATTCCCCATAAGGACAGTAAACTCTAACCCGATAACCCCGATCAACCAAAGCCTTAGCTAACTTATCACCCATCCCATACAGGACTTGCATTTCAAAGCGTCGCCGAGGTACATTTAAACTTTCAGCTATAGCTATAGCACGAGCTTGCGATCGCACATTATGACTACCAATGGCAGCATAGACATAGTGGTGATTTTCTAGCAATAACTGAGTGATGGTTTCAAAATTAGCATCCGTTGCCGCCTTATCGTTGTAAACTGGCTGTGGCCATTGCTTTTGTTCTGCCTTGATAGTTTCTTGATCCCAATATGCGCCTTTTACCAAACGAATTGTCAAAGGATAACCGCGCTGTTGCAACCAATTAATTAAATCTTTGGCATCTTCCTCACTATCACGCAGATAAGCTTGGATTGTCATACCAATATCTGTCCGTTGCCGAAACTCTGCTTCCAGCAACAATTTTTTGAGAATATTTAAAGTTAAGTTTTTATACGCATACTGTTCCATATCAAAATGCACAGCTGCGCCTAACTCTTGAGCATCACGTAAAAGAATACGAATGCGATCGCTAACGCGCTCCTCACTACCTTTAGCATCTAATGGGTCAAATTGCGAATAAAACGCCGTTAACTTTACAGAAACTTGGACTTTGGGGATAGATTCACCATCAGCCTCATCAATAGCAGGAATTTTTGACCAACTTTTTGATGCTTCCACCAATTGTTGCATCAATTCTAAATAACGTTCTAGATAAGACTGCGCTTCTGCTTCAGTAATTACAGCCTCACCTAGTAAGTCAATGGTGAAAGCCATTTTTTCTTTTCGCAGTCGTTCAACTGTCTTGATGACTTGTTTAATATTTTCCCCAGAAATATATTTGTGAGCCAGGGTTTCTACTGCTGTACCAACGGTTGTAGCCGCAACTTGTCCTGGCATAGAGTCAGGGTTAGCAAAGTTGAGCATTCCCTTTAAAGCTGCTGGTAATTCTACAGATTCGTCTCCTAAATATTCTTGTAAATGGGCAGCAATTTCTGGTTTACTACCCAACGCCGGCAGTGTATCTATAAAGCGAAATAACTGCACCCGTAAACCCGGATTGCTCATTGCCCAAGCTAGTAATTTATCATCCCAGCGCATTTGATCGCGGATAGAAGCAAAAAAAGAGCGATTTTCTTGAGTTGCTGTGAGTAATTGTTTAGCAATTTCTTGAGTTTTAGGTTCGTAGGTGCTTGTTTTTACTTGTAATACCACTGATAATAATCTCCTTAATTTTGGGGACTGGGAAAGAAGCAGGGGGGCAGGGAGCAGGGAGAAAAGGAGAAAGAGGTAATTTTTCTTCATCTCCCGGTCGCTGAGCGTCTTGTACTGAGCGCAGCCGAAGTAAGCCGAAGTGTGCACCCCGCACCCTGCCCCAATTCCTCTTTAAAGTCTGTGTCTTCTATTTTGACGCTTTCATCTTGCTGTCACCATAAGTAGAAGAGAAATTAGTAAAATTGAGCGACGCATTCCACGATTGGCACTTATTGTATTACATGTATTACACTAGTTTAGATAATTGTATAGCAAATTTAAATCTGAGCAGTGAATTTCTATCAAGCTATGTAATAATTGAGCAACTCAGTTGTGATATTAATCAACTACTGCTGTGTGGATAAAAAAAATATGGAATTTGATTATTTTAGAAGTAACGAAAGTAATGCAGCAAATAACAAAAGTCAAAGTTTAATTTCTAGTGGTTGGCGACCCTTTCAGCGAGATTTAGACTGGGAGTTTTTATGGCAATTGTGGCGCAATGACACGCATGAATTAACTCAAAAATCTTTTAATTTAGCTAGTAACTTTGCGGAAGTATTGGGACGAAACAATTATACTTGGTGGGCTAACTTATTAAGTGTTGTATCTGACAATACCCGCTATGAATTTGAAAAGTTCTGGAACTATATTACACCTGATCCTCAATCACCAGATCATCGCTATAAAGATGTTTTAAGTACAGAAACGCCTATTGTGCAATTTGTTAGTCGTAGTAGTATTCCGATTGATTATGTGCTGAATAGGCTACAAGAAATTACAGTATTAAGAGTTTTACACTTATTAGAACGTCCAGATATTATTACCCAATATTACTTAGAAAGAGATTTTTATCTGCCTGTAGATAAGTTTATCAGTTGGGAACGTTTAGAAGTTGTTAATACCGTTTATGCTTATTGGTCAAAATATGACATTTGGTTACAGATTGACTCCTACGATCGCGGTCGGCGACAATATACTTTAATGTCCAAAAATATAGCGCCATTAATTAACAAAGCAACTTACGATTTAGCAGTCATGCTGAGTGGATATCAAAGCCGTGTAGGTAAAGTTCATAGTCAATTTCCCATTCGGACTTTTCCAGGAGATATTCAAGAATTTACTGATGCATTACAGCAAGCGGTGCTAAATCAAAACCAGTTAGCAGTTGTAGTACACGGAAAACCAGGTACAGGTAAAACTGCATGGACACAAGCAGTAGCAAAAGAAATTCTTGTACCTTTAGGGTATGTAATTTTTATTTTAGACCATGATGCGATCGCAAACTTTGTCCCTCCAACTTACTTAGAACGTATTTGTATTATCATCAACGAAGCCGATAACCTAGCCCAAAATCGGGCTTTTGAAGTAGCGCAATACAACAACAAAACAGAACACATTTTGAGTTTGCTAGATGGAACCTTATACCAAAGCGTAATAGATGACTCTGGGATTCAAATCAAGCAGCGATTAGTTGTCTTAATGACTTGTAACACTACCGAAAGATTAGACCCAGCTATGTTACGTAAAGGAAGAGTAGATTTGATGTGTGAATTTACGCAGCTATTCGTATAAAAGTAAGGTTTAAATAATACTTCTTTAACTCTTAATCTCCGCGCCTCTGCGTCTCTGCGTGAAATAAATTCATCTTCATCACAAACTAAATTCCGCTGCATCATCCTCATCTACACTAGTAGGTTTAAATTGAGAATCATGAATTAATTTATCAAACATCATTCCCGGATTTTGGTGGAGGATATTCAGCACACTAATAAAATCCCGAACAATTTCCCCTGGTGTAAGTAACGCTTCCGCACCCAAACGACTAACAATTTCTTGGACAAATGCTTGTAACTCACGATTTGTCAAAGTTTTTTCATAGCCAAAATTGAGCAGATGAATCTCAGATATGCGTTGTAAAAGCGTGAGAATTTCCCCCTCACTTAAAGGATTCAACCGAATAACTGGCCCTTGATATTCTTGCACATCAGCTTGTGTAGCGAAACGGCTTTCTTTGGTGCGTCTTCGCCAAGCTTGGTCTGCAAAAAGTCCTCGATTTTGGTCTTCTAAAAACTTTGTTGTCCCACCAATGAAAATGCCTAGATGTTCGGCTTTACATTGCATGGTATCATTAAACATTGCGAGAAGTCGGTTATAGTTCTTTTCACGAGTGACTGTAGTGGGTATTTGATATAAATTTACAGCCTCATCAACTAACACTAACAGTCCTTTATAGCCAATCTCAGCGACAAATTTAGCAAACAGCTTAATATAATCGTACCAACTATTATCATCAATAATAACCCGCACACCTAAAGCTGCTTTCGCCTCAGTTTTGGTATTAAATTCGCCACGCAACCAACGCATTGAGGCATTTTTTAATTCGTCATCATCTAATCGATAACCACGCCAGTAAGCAATAATAACATTACCGAAATCAAATCCGTGAACTAAATCTTCAATATACTGAACTACTTCTCTAATTTTTGCTTCAACTTGGTCATCAAAACCATCGTCATTGGGACGCAAACTAGTTTCTTGCACTACTGTTTGTTGAATTTTATTAATCCATCCTTCCAAAATTGAAACTAAAGCACCACCATCAGGACGGGTTTTTGTTGCCAAGTGGCTCATTAATTCTCTATATGTTGCTAAACCTTCATTATTACTTCCTGCTAATCGGCGCTCTGAAGATAAATCAGCATCAGCAACAACAAAACCCTGCTCCATAGCCCGGTTACGAATTAGTTGGAGAATGAAGCTTTTTCCCGAACCATAGTTACCAATTATAAAACGAAATGCAGCTACACCTTCGGCAATGTCATCGAGATTTTGTGATAGGCTTTTAAGTTCTTTTTCTCGACCAACTGCTATATGTTCAACTCCCATTCTAGGGACTACTCCTGCACCCAGGGAATTGATTAAAGCAGTGGAAATTTTTTTCGAGATTTTGAGCTTTGCCATGTAGTTCACTTGACTGGATTTTCAATGCAGAAACATATAACTTAGATTATCAATAATATGACAACAGTCCATAATAATTTAATTGGGTGAAGCTTGTCTAGTCATCAGATTTTCATACATAGTAAGCATTTTTCTAACATTGATTATATGCTCTTGATAAACTTCTGGAATATCTACACCTGGCTCAATTATTAATTCTCCAATAAGATCATTTGCACATTCATTAATTGAGTCGATTAAAAGATTAGGCATTGTAATATGTGCTTCGGCAATTTGTTTAATTACAATATTAGGATTATCTTGTTCTACTATGGCTTTTAATACCTGGATTTCATGATTTGGTAGCTTTTCCAAAAAATTAGTCCACTCTTCAGGTAAGCTTTCAGATGAAGCTAATGGTTTAACTACTTCTGGAAAAGGCAATAACTCATTTTTTTCTGGCTGAATGTTTACTGGTGAAAAATCTTGATTGAGTATTTCTGTCTGTTGAAGTAACTCCCAAACTTGATTTTGCAATAAATCGCGTTCTTCTTGTAATAATGAAACTTCGCCTTTTAACTGCTGTAGCTTAGTTTGCTGTTCTCCTTTTTCATTTTGTAAAGAATTGAGGCTAGCTGTTACATGATCTTTTTCTGTGGCTGTATCTACAAGCAACTTGCTTTGCTGATTAACTTCTGTTTCTAGTTCTTGAAGGGCAATTCGTAGTTCGTAAAGTTTTTCTTCTAATTGGGGTTTTAGTCTACCCAGTAAAGTTAGATTGCTCTCTATTTCTTGTTTTTCTTGCTGGAGTTCGCTAATTTGATTTTGCATCTGACTGATTTCCGAACGAGATGCATTACAATTCAATTCCAGACGACGTTTTTCTGCTGTGAGAGTTGTAAAGGAATGATTCAATTCTACTTTACTATTTTCGAGTATATAAATTTCTGTTTTTAAGCTAATAGATTCATTTTCTAGTTGCTTTTTCTGGCCAGCAAAATTGCCTAATTCTCTGTGCAGACTATCCCTTTGATTACGGCATTCTAATATTTGATTTTGGAGTTGTTGTGATTCTTTATATAATAAACTCCGGTGCGCTTCTACTTGATTGATTTCTCTAACAATTCGAGACTTCAATCCCTCCATGTCTTTAATTCGCTTGTGTAGCGAACTTAAAACTAGCATTTCATGATTTCTACGTCGTTGATCTACAAATAAGGCTGCTGTATAAGTAGCAAGCACAGTAATTATAGCTGTAATCAGAGATTGCTTCAAATTCCAGTTGGGGACAAGACTCAAACCAAAACTCACACTAAAGGCAATTATGCCTAAGATAAATCGATTACTTACCATTAATGATTGCATATTGCTGGGTTTTAGCGTAGTTTGTTAGCAGTAGGTATTAAAGATATTACCCCTCACATTATGGTGCGGATATATCCAGTTGTAAGTGTTTGTGTATAACATTGTTATAGAAGTAATAAAAAAGGGTAGTCAATAAATAAAATTGAGAACTACGTAGCAGGTGTACTTTTACTTTTAGCAAATGTTAACTCGGCTTTTAAAAAATCGACAAATTGACGGGCTGTACGTCCAGAACGTCCGTTGTGGCGAGTTGCCCACTGTAATGCTTGATATTCTAAATCTTCCTGGCTGAGATTAATTCCGGCCTGGGTGGTAAGATGCTTAACTATTTGTAAATAGGTTTTTTGATCAGCGGCCTCAAAGGTTAAGGTTAACCCAAAGCGATCGCTAAACGAAAGTTTTTCCTGCATCGTATCCCAAGCATGAATTTCTGTATTATCTTTAGGTGTAGGTCTATCTGCAAAAAACTCCCGAATCAAGTGGCGGCGGTTAGAAGTAGCATAAACCACTACATTTTGTGGTCGTGCAGTTAAATTGCCTTCTAAAACTACTTTGAGTGCTTTAAAAGCATCATCATCTTCTTCAAAAGACAAATCATCGACAAAAATAATAAATTTTTGTGGCACGCCCCGCAAATGTTCCACAATTTTTGGTAAATCTTGCAAGTCTGATTTGGCCACTTCTAATAAACGGAGGTTGCAGTAACCATACTCATTCAACAAGGCTTTTACCAAAGAAGATTTTCCTGACCCCCGACTACCGTAAAGTAATACATGTAGTGCTGCCTCTCCTGATAACAGAAACTCTGTATTTTTTAATAAAGTATCTCGTTGAGATTCATAACCTACAAGTGCGTTCAACTTCACTGTGTCAGGATAGCGAATACCAATAAACTGCCCACCTTGCCAGCGCAAAGCGCGATATTCGGCAAATAAACCCGTACCAAATTGCCGATAATAAACCGCTAACTCTTCTACAGCATCAGCCCAATTTTCTAACTGTTGCCAAGATGCAGTGGTAGTCATATCAGGGTGCTGCTTCATCAATCCCATGCCATTCTGCTCTTGATACCACACAACAGGAGAAACAGGCAAATGAGCTACAGTTTGTACCCACTCACTCAAAGCAGCGCTGCTACATTCATAAAGACTTTGCAAAACTTGTAAATCATGTTGAACTGCTGCTACTAAAGCCAGGGGTAAATTATCAAATTCTTGTTGTTGAACAAGCCTACTAAAAGGGTTATCGCAAATCAGAATTTGAGTAATTAGGTAGTCCTCCCAGTTTTGATTTTTAGCAGCCAAGGCATGAAAGTAATTGCCATAAGCTTGGAGGCAGCCCCTAGCGTCGGCATCAGTGTAACGTATCGCTTGCAACAGGTCAAGAAAAGCGATCGCCACTTCGCTCTGGAGGACAGATTGGTAAAGTAAAAGTGAGGCTGCTTGGCGTTGGAGGAATTGAACTTGAGCAGAGTAGGAAGTACTTGCTGTTGGCATTACTTGATTATCCATCAGTGAAAAAGCAGGGGGAGGGGGAGCAGGGAGCAGGGAGCAGGGAGCAGGGAGCAGGGAGCAGGGAGCAGGGAGCAGGGAGCAGGGAGCAGGGAGCAGGGAGCAGGGAGCAGGGA
>JBBSOP010000090.1:0-12516 GCA_038259655.1 Chroococcales cyanobacterium | reverse complement strand
TATCGGTGCAGACAAAGGCCAGCTTGTACTAAATAGAATGGCAGAAACTACAGGCGATATCATCAAAATCAACCAGCCTGGGTTGGCATTTGCCCAATAAAGCATCCCTAAAACGATCGCAGCAAATACCAGTGATGTAGCTAAATCTGGCTGTAAAAAGACCAATCCCCAAGGGATAGCAGCAATTGCCAGCACCCGAAACACACTTTCGAGAGTGGAAGCTGTACGCTTGTGTAACAGAGCCGCTAAGGTAATGATTATACCTATTTTGGCAAATTCCGAGGGTTGCACATTGAAGCCAGCAATACTGATCCAACGCTGCGCTCCTTTGGCACTAGTCCCAGCAATCATTACCGTAATTAGACTGAGGCTTGTTAGTGTGTATGTTACCCAATGCCACTGGAGTAGATTTTCATAACGGCAACGTGCTAAAAATAACGCGATCAAAACGCCAATACCAGCTACCAACCAATGCCACCACCAATCAGTTACTGGCTGTTTGAGTTCTGTACTCAAAATCATGATGCCGCCAAATATGCTGATACCAATAGGTAAACAAAATAATAACCAATCTACTTGCTGCCAGGGCTTAACCCAATACTTCCAGCGAATTTTGGGGAGCGATCGTTTTAATAGCATTGTGCAATTTTAGACTTTAAGATTTGAGAATTTTAATTATTGACTATTAATATAGCGATTCTTAGATAAAAAACCACAGGGCATGGGGCATTGGGCATTGAGCATTGGACATTGAAAAAATTCTTTCTCCCTGCTCCCTGCTCCCTGCCCCTCTGCTTATTTCCTATGTCAGCGCGGCAACAGATACTTTACCAGCAATTGCCAGAGCGATCGCTTTTAGTGCTTTGGCAGAAGCCGAATCTGGATCAGCAACAACTATTGGTATACCATTATCACCACCAACTCTTGTAGAAATTTCCAGTGGTATACATCCCAATAAGGGAACCCCCAACTCTGCCGCTGTTTTAGAACCACCACCAGAACCAAAGATGTCATACTGCTTATCCGGCATATCTGGAGGGATAAAATAGCTCATATTTTCTACGATCCCCAATACCGATATGTTCAATTGCTGAAACATTTTTAACCCCTTACGGGAATCTAACAGTGCTACATTTTGCGGTGTAGTCACAATTACTGCCCCTGACATTGGTACTGCCTGGGTTAAAGTTAACTGAGCATCACCCGTTCCTGGTGGCATATCTACAATCAAATAATCCAGTTCTCCCCATTCCACTTGATAGAGAAATTGGCGAATTACTCCATTTAACATTGGGCCTCGCCAAATCACTGGCTGATCTCGGTCAATCAAAAAGCCCATTGAAACCAATTTGACACCGTGATTAAAAGCCGGTTCCAGGACTTCACCTTTATCTGTGGAGCGTACAACAATTTGAGCATCAGCCAGCCCTAACATAGTTGGATCATTAGGCCCATAAATATCAGCATCTAGTAAGCCGACTTTAGCTCCGGTTTGCGCTAAAGCCACTGCTACATTTACAGCTACCGTACTTTTACCAACACCGCCCTTGCCACTGGAGACAGCCAAAATATTTTTTACACCAGGAACGCCAGTGCGATCTGGAAGGCTTTTTTGCTGGGGTGTTTCTGCTGTTACTTCTACATTTACTTCTGTAACACCAGGTAACTTCTTAACAGCTTTTTCACAATCTTCGACAATAAATTCACGTAATGGACAAGCAGGTGTGGTCAATACCAAAGTGAAGCTAACCTTGCCACCGTCAATTTTGACGTTACGAATCATATTCAGATCTACCAGACTCTTTCGGAGTTCTGGGTCTTGCACTGGTTGCAACACTTCTAAAACAGAGCGTAAATCTAGGACATCGTACATAGTGTTTTAACCGTTACCGCTGTAACCCAATTTAAGAAAATTTCATTATCACCTAATAGAATCTTAACTTTCTTAGGGACTAAGGATTAGAGACTAGTACAATACGGCAAAAATGAACAGACCACTAGTCTTTAAATATCAAAACAACTATCATTGAGAGATTTTTTCTTTCCTGACACCGCTTGCAATGCAGCCTTTTCTACTGCTTCAACTAAAGAGCGTGCCACACGATCTGCATAAGGACGGGATAATGACCAAATCAAAGGCGACAACCAACCCCGTAAAGTTACAGAATACGATAAACAAGTACCACAAACGGTAGACTCTACTCGGTAAATCACTCGTTCTTCGATGCCAGGAATCGCCAGTACTCGTATACTAAGCATTTCTTTGGGATTAACGCGCTCTACAAAAATTCGGATGGGAATAGGTGAAAAGCGTGTCACAGCCTGGAAAATTAATCCAGGTTTGGGTACTAACCCGTAGGGAACGTTAGTACTTTTGAGTGACGGATGCCAAGAAACATCCGTTAAGTCAACCACCTTTAGCCATAGTTCATCTACAGAAGCTGAACTAATTTCTCGATACGTCCGTACCAAAGAAGCGCAAAGCCGACGGCGTTTGCGGTGGAAGAATTGGGATAACCAACTTTGCATTTGCCTAATCCTCCTCGCTACAGACTTGCTGGTAACTCTGGCATCGTTGGATCACACTTTCTCAAAATTGCTCTCAGCGTCGCCAGCCCTAATTAGGTACTGAGGGCAACGCGATCGCTCTCACTTGTGAAACACTATTGAACAGTTCAATCTGTACCTTGATGCTTTAAAGTAGAGAGTGCTTGTAGATTAACTAATTAGCCAGAATTTTCCCATCAAGAAGTCCAAAAAAAAACTCGCTCAATATACAAGCCTATACGCATTTGAGGGAAAATAACTCTAGTCATGTCCATCAATCGTGTAAATGTTTGACAAAGTTAGTTTGGGCAAATTGAGCTAACAGTCAAGCTGATTTTGCCTACAAATTTTCAATTTAAAAATTTGTAGCTTTTTGAAAATTGTAATTTTAGGTTCGGGAATCTTTATGTTGACCAACTCGCAAACCCCAACTGTAGACGAAATACCATCCCAGTTTCTACCACCAACTGACGCTAAGACTAGGGTTCGTCAGTTTATGCAGCAGTTGCAAGAGGAAATTACTCAACGGTTGACACAACTGGATGGTGTAGGCAAGTTTAACGAAGATGGTTGGGAACGCCCAGAAGGTGGTGGTGGGCGATCGCGCATTTTACGCGATGGTGCAATATTTGAACAAGCAGGTGTAGGCTTTTCTGAAGTTTGGGGAGATCATCTACCGCCTTCAATTTTAGCTCAACGACCAGATGCAGAAGGACACCGCTGGTATGCTACGGGTACTTCTATGGTACTACATCCTCGGAATCCTTACGTACCAACTGTTCACCTCAATTATCGTTATTTTGAGGCCGGGCCAGTCTGGTGGTTTGGTGGTGGTATTGACTTGACACCTTATTACCCTTTTGCCGAAGATGCAATACATTTACATCAAACGCTGAAGCAAGCTTGCGATCAACATCACCCAGAATATTATCAAGTGTTCAAGCGCTGGTGTGATGAATATTTCTACCTCAAGCATCGAGATGAGACAAGAGGAGTCGGTGGTCTATTTTTTGATTATCAACACAGTCAAAGTGCTTTGTATGGTGGAACAGATCCTCATGGAGTGGCGGCTACTTACAGTAACCAAGTGGAAAAACCAGTAGATCGCAGTTGGGAACAATTGTTTGCTTTTATCCAAGACTGTGGTAGATCCTTTTTGCCAGCTTACGTGCCAATTGTCGAACGACGACATGGGATGGCTTATGGCGATCGCGAACGGAATTTTCAACTCTACCGCCGAGGTAGGTATGTAGAATTTAACTTGGTTTATGACAGAGGCACAATTTTTGGTCTACAAACCAACGGTCGTACCGAATCTATTTTGATGTCTTTACCACCTTTGGTACGCTGGGAATATGGGTATAAACCAGAACCAAACTCTCCAGAAGCGCAGTTGTATGAAATTTTTCTCAAGCCTCAAGATTGGATCAATTGGAAACCCATGTCATAGCACTGTACTGAGTAAAAATTACGTTAAGTTTTCTTCGTCTTTTTTACTCAGCACTCTTAATCTGGGTACTCAGTACTGTTTTGGTGAGTTAAACTACTAAAAGTAAGCACCTAGTAGAAAAAGGTGACAATTTTAGCTGTAGCTTGTTAATCTCAAGTGTTAGCACTGGATAGTACTGTAACTGGTGAGTCAACTAAAAATCTATTACCTTTTGAGGGAATAAATAAAAGATTGCTTACCTAATCAAAATTTTTGGCTCACCAATTCCATAGTCAGTCCAATCGCAGTCAATTTTGAGACGAATACCAAATGGAGGCTTAGTGATTCAGATAGAACAAACAACCTATACAACCCAAGATGGTAATACCGTTATTGTCTTGACACCCACAGGTCGCTTAGATATTACCACAGCTTGGCAATTTCGCTTGAAATTACAAGAGTGTATTTCCAAACTTAGCGCTCATGTAGTTGTAAATCTCGGTCAAGTAAATTTTATTGATAGTTCAGGTTTGACATCTTTGGTCGCTGGTATGCGTGATGCTGATAAAGTCAAAGGCAGCTTCCGCATCTGCAATGTACATCCAGAAGCCAAACTTGTGTTTGAAGTGACGATGATGGATACAGTTTTTGAAATCTTTGAAACAGAGGAGGAAGCTTTAGAGGGTGTACCTCGTAGTATTGCTAGTTAGAGAACGAATTAGGAGTTACAACTCATAATTCATAACTTTTGCTTACTCAGTACTGCTCTCGCTTCGTGTAGCGATAAGGGCCAATAATCGCTCCCCAAATGGCTTTTTTTGTCTCTGGGTCAATTCCTTTATCGTAGCTGTTAAATTCTGCCGCAGTGGCTTCAAAGCCTAAGGAAACTTGTAGGCTCTTGCCAAGATATGTGAAACTGCAACAAGCATCTAAAGGTGGAGTAGCGGCAAATTTATAGATATTGGGAGCTAGTATTTGTGGGGTTACAGTGAGGATACAGCCTGGTAGTAAATCTAATTGCTCGATTGCCAGTGTCTTGAGTAAAGCAGCATTACGACCTGCACCACTCAAGGCACTTGGATCTTTAAGCATATAGTACTGCACTTGTATGGGTAAACCAGATTCGCGCCCCGGCATCAACCGCATGATTCGCTGGCGATAAGGACGATCTAAGTTGAGAATATTTGCTTGTTCAGCAAACAAGGTAATACTATCTTCTGCAAATAAATCAATTGGTCTTTGCCACATCCGCAAGTGGACATACCATACAGGCTCTGCTAAAGCTTGTTCTTGATTATCAAATTCACCAGCCAAGTACTCACCTAAAGCAACCAAGTGCGGCGGAAAACTCATAAATGTAAAGTATAATTACAAAGTATGATAATTTTTGCCTAGCTTTTAAGGAAAGAGGGTTGATACCCCTCATGCCATTAATTAAATAGTTTTAGCTTTGGGTTCGGAAACCTGAACTTGGCAAAGTAACCTTTAAGCGAGAAAATAAAGTAAAGTTGCCCTTAACATTTTCTTTGTGAATAACGTCCGTACTGTCTCTGATACAAAGCGAACTTTTTACTCACTTCACACTCGACCGATTAACACAATTTATCGTCGAGTCGTAGAAGAATTGATGGTAGAAATGCATCTACTGTCAGTAAATATCGATTTTAGCTACAATTCAATTTATGCCTTGGGCGTTGTCACAACCTTTGACCGTTTCATGCAAGGCTATCAACCAGAACGAGATCAAGAATCAATTTTTAACGCCTTATCTCAGGCTATAGAACAAGATTCACAACGCTATCGACAGGAAGCTGAACGACTGCAAGCCGTAGCGAAAAGTCTACCAGCAAATGATTTAATTGGGTGGCTCAGTCAAACTACTCACTTAGATCGAGATTCTGACTTGCAAACACAATTGCAAGCGATCGCCAATAACCCTAACTTTAAATACAGTCGCTTATTTGCAATTGGTTTATTTTCACTGTTAGAGTTGTCAGATCCAGAATTAGTCAAAGACGAAAAGCAACGTACGGAGGCACTAAAAAGTATCGCTGCTGGCTTGCACTTGTCTGAGGAGAAACTTAATAAAGATTTAGAGCTATATCGCTCTAACCTCGACAAGATGGAGCAAGCATTAATAGTTATGGCGGATATGCTCGAAGCTGATCGCAAAAAACGCGAACAGCGCCAACAGCAATCAAGTACCCCAGTTGCACCTCCAACAGCTAACGAATAGTCAGTGGTCAGTAGTCAATAGCCTTATACTAAAGTATGGGCTTTTGACTTTTGTGTCTATACACCTAACAATCTGTAAATTAGGCTATTGATGATAGTGAGTGCAAAAGCTCCTAATACAGCACTCCAAATACCAAAGCGTAGGCGAAAGCCCTCTACTAACCAAGCTGCGAGACTAAAACAAACAACGGCAATCATAAATGTGAAAATGCCGGATAGCAAGTCAAAAGTCAGTAAATTTGGTACGGCAAATACTAGGTGTAAAATTGGTCTCAATACAGTAGTGATAATACCTAGGATTGCTGCCGAAAAAAAGGCCTTTTGGGTAGTGTCAACTTCAACTCCAAAAGGAAGCTTACTAATAATCAGTAAGCTGATAGACGTTACTATCCAAACAATCAGAAGCGTTACAATTGCATTCATTAGCCACAATTCCTGAAACGTAAATGACGATTGGTAGTAAATTTAAGAAAAAAAGCTTTGAAGCTCAACCAATTATTTGTAAATTAGCAGGTATTTTTCTCTAGCCAGAATTTATTTTGTATATCTTTAGGTTTAGGAACAAACTTGAAGAAAGTAGAAAGATTAGGAAATAACAAGTACACGGGAAGGGACACAACATGTTGTGCCCCTACGATTATCTGTACCTCATTTGCAATCTGCTGTAAGTAAAACCCTCGGTATAAGCCAGGGGCTTTATGTCCATTTGTGGCTGTGGATTGTTTTCTAAGGAGTAGGATTAGTGTTTTTGGGTGCTACAGGTACTTGAGGCGCTGGTGTATTAGAAATGCCAGGAGTGGCAGGGCTAATACCTTGCTCAGTTGGAGATAAGGGAATTTCGCCTTGGGGATTTGGATTTATGCCTGGAACTGGTGCAGGGTTAGTGGGGAAATAGGGATTTATAAGCGGGTTCGATAAAGATGGAGGTAACTGAGACGGCCCAGGTATAATTCCCAAGGAGACGCGATCGCCTCCTACTTGTCGTAATATATCCAACGTTTCAATGACATCATTGTAAGTAGCTGTACGTGATGCATTCAAGATCACAACACCATTAGGATTTTCTTGGAGATACTGCTTTAACCTTTGTGCCAACTCTTCTCGTTTCACAGGCTGCTTTTCTATGTAAGTATTACCAACAGCATCAATAGTCACAATCTGACTGCTACTCTGTGAAGTGATACTAGCAGATGTACTGGTACTAGCCTTAGGTAAATCAACATTAATTGCTTGTTGGCGAGTAAATTGCAAAGCAGCTAACAGAAAAAACGTCAGAATACAAAAAACGACATCAATTAAAGGGATGATTTGAATTTGGGCTTCTTCAATTGGACTATGTAAATTAACTTTCATCGTCTTACTCTTACGCCAGGATCAGGAGTCTAATGAATCAGGAGCATTTGGGGGTGCAGGTGGCTCAGGAAACTGATTTTTGCCTCGCTTACGAGGCGGATTAAAGCTGTCGCGTGAAGCTTCTTGGACGATTATTGATGTACTGTTACTCAAGTTAGGCGGAGACTGACGGTAGAGCAATTCCATTTCATTTCCTGCCTTACGGAAAACTTTAACTTGGTTGACCACAAAACTTTGAAATAGACGGTAAAAAACTAGACTAATAATGGCGACTATTAGCCCCGCTGCCGTACTAATTAAGGATTCACCAATACCAGTAGTCACCCCAGCGGTAGATTCAGTTCCCAAATCACCAATCCGAATTGAGCGCAAAGACTGGATCAAACCCAAAACTGTACCCAACAATCCTAAAAGTGGCGCAAGTGCAATCACCGCTTCTAAAAGTTTTTCGCCCCGCCGCATCCCAGCCAATTCATCCTCTGCTGTAGACTCTAGTGCCAGTCGAAAAGTTTCTGCATCACTTTTTAGCAAACGTAATGGGGCAAAGAGAAATCGTCCAACAGGCTGATCCGTTGCCTGTCTAGCAATTTCCGCAGCTACTTCCCAACTATCCTGAGCAGCATCCAAAACACGATTAACTATTTCCTTTTCTTGAGTTAAAATTCGCAACCAAAACCACAAACGCTCAAAGATGACGCTGATAGACAGAATTGACAGCACAAGCAAAGGCCACATCGCTGGCCCGCCCTTTTGAAAAAGATCTAAAATATCCACAGTTTAAGTTTCCTCCCTCCATATCCTAGAACAAATGCGCTAAAGCATTTTAATTCTAGAGATTAATGCAAAATGAGGGACTTCCAAAAAATAAATTTGCCGAAAAACAATATGGCTTGTTAAACTGCTGCCAAAATCTGCTGGCGGATAGGGATTTGAATCATAAACTCACTGCCTTTACCCAGTGTAGAGAAACATTCCAATTTACCATTGTGTTTTTCGTTGATGATTTGATAGCTAATAGCCATACCCATACCTGTTCCTTTACCTACAGGTTTGGTAGTGAAGAAGGGATTGAAGATGCGATTTTTAACTTGTTCTGGCATTCCCCCAGCGTTATCTGCGATCGCAATTTCCACTGAGTGGGAATCTTTGACTGAGGTGCGGATGGTAATTTGGCTGTGATTTGCCTCTATTTCCTGATAGTTGCGCTTGGCGTTTACCTCGTCTAAAGCATCGATGGCATTCACTAAAACATTCATCAACACTTGATTTAATTGTCCGGGATAGCATTCTACCTGGGGTAAGTTACCATAGTCCTTAATCAAGTTAATTGCCGGACGTTCTGGCTTGCCTTTGAGGCGGTATTGCAGAATTAACAGTGTACTTTCAATTCCTTCATGAATATCAACAGTTTTAAATTCCGCTTCATCCATACTCGAAAAGTTACGTAGCGATAGCACAATGTTCCGAATCCGGTCAGTTCCCATTTTCATCGAAGCGAGCATCTTCTGTAAATCGTCGATCAAAAATTCCAAATCGATTTCGTCGGCTAGCGCTTTTATCTCCAGGTCATTACTGGGATGACGTTGTTGATAGAGGTCGATCATCCGCAATAAATCTTGAGTGTAGTCGTCTAAATAAGTAATATTACCGTGGATAAAGTTAACTGGGTTGTTAATTTCATGGGCAATACCTGCCACCAGTTGACCCAAACTAGACATTTTCTCACTTTGAAGTACTTGGGCTTGAGTACGCTGCAATTCACTCAAGGCGGTTTTGAGTTCAGCGGTGCGTTCTTCTACCTTGTCTTCTAACTCTGCCTTGCTATCTTCTAACGCCGTAAAAAATTCGCGCAATCGCTCTGCCATGTAATTAAAGGAATGAGCAAGTGTATTGAGTTCTTGAATGTTTTTGATCTCTAATACTTGATCTAAGTTACCAGCAGCCATTGCCTGACTGGCTCGGCTGATTTGCAAAATCGGCTGCGTAATCCGATGAGAGGTAAAATAGCCGATGATAGTAGCGATAACCAAGGCTCCTAAACAAAACCAAATAGTAGTTTGGGTATTGGCGTTGATTTGTGCCATAAAAGCATTTTCGGGTACACTCACTACTACTAGCCAGTCCAACCCATATTGGTCGCGCCAAGGCGTAACATTAACAAAATTCACTTCTTTTTGCAAATCTAACTTCAGTTTTTGGACTTTATTAATTGACCTAAATCCATTGAATTTTTGCTGAATTTGTTGAGCAATACCTTTAACTGTGGGGTCGGCGCTATCAATGGCTTTTAAACGCTGAATATCATCCTTCACCACAATAAAAGGTGGCTGAGTACTAGAGTTTGCAACTAGCGTTCCATTCCGTTCTAGAATAAAAACTTGTCCAGAACGGCCGACATCCAAACGCTTGAGAAACTCACTCAATTTTAATAAGTGGATATCTGCTGCAACCATCCCCAATAACCGATGTTGCGCGTCATAGATAGGGCGACCCGCAGAGGCAACAATGTAGGGGTGATTGGGATAATTTATAGTATAGATTTTTGACCAGACAGGTTTACGAGCTTTTACAGGTTCGGTATACCAAGTTTCTTTGAAGTTGTCCCAATCAGTAATATTATTAACGTGGGTGCGATCGCCTTGATTATTTGTGGCATAGTTGTACCAATTTTTTGGTGGTTTTGCACTCCAATCATCAATTGTGACGATTTTGCCATCGTAACGACCGGCTCCTGCTCCTTCACCTGTGGTTAATCCCATACCGATATAAGTCAGGTTGTATGCCTGCATTTGTTTCCAAAAATACTTGCTTACAGCTTGGCGATCGCGTATATTCAAGAGTCCCATCTCAATTGCATCAGCATTAATCTGATTCACCTTGTGGGGAATAGATAGATAAGATTCTAAATGCTGATGTACCATATCGTTAGTTCGCTGCATCAGCTGGTCTGCCAAATCGTTTACAGCTTTCTGTCCATTCTTAAATGACAAGTAGCCAACTAAACCTACTGCTCCAAAAATCTGCAAGACAAACGGAATAATTAAAACAAGCTGTAATGGGAAGGCTCTAATTTGGCTGGAATGATGACTTTTCATCGCTAGATTCTTGATTCTGCTAAGTGTTTCACCTCTTGACTGCGAGTCAAATAATAGTAAATAGGTGAAAGTTTATATTTATCTCTGTAGTATTCCCATATCAGACATCAAATCATCAATAGTGTCCGCGTGTCTGCTGGATAGTTCGTTTGTGACTCTAAAAATCCGATTTCATTCCTGAACTTACTTGCGTAGTCAGACAATAGATCTGTCCAAAATATAGATTAAAGCGATCGCCAGTCAGCCTGATGAATACAAAAAAAGCTAAAAATATAATTACTAGATCATGATTTTTTTATGATTACTAGTAAAAAACTCGTACTCAATATTGCAATTGACACTACTACTGCTAGTGATAGCATGATTGAGCTAATAGAAGTTAGAACTCTGAATATAACCGATTTGGGCTATTTAAGGGCGGATATGTCTCTAATAATTATAGTTAAAAAAAAACTACAGCACAATGAAAAACTAGTGTTTATACATAATTAGACTTGTCCTTGCTGTTGGATTGTATAAATATGGCAAATGATGTAGCTTTTAGTATGCAACGCAAAGATAATGGCAAAAATACGAGATGATCTGAGTTCAATGCTAGCGATCGCCTTTTAGCTTAAATAGTATAAACTTTGATGTATTTTGAGTTTAGCGATTGTTTGTTTATATTCTTTCTTGTTCCCAAAATTTTAGTATTGTAAACATAATTCTGTAACTAAAATTCAAAGTTTTCTCTGTAAAAGTATTTTAATGCAAAAATTGACTCTTTTCTCATGATGGCAGATTAAGAGAGCGACTACAATGGACATCATTTGACTGACTGATATAAGTTTAATCAAACCAGGGCTTCAAGCGCTTCTTACTGTAACAGTTAATCTAGACATAAAGAATCAAATACCATATCTTTTAAGGTAGTAAAATCGATTTTTGTTTTGAGTTAAATCAGTGTTAGCGTATCTCAAAGTGGAGATGCGATCATGCGATCGTTGGCATAATTAACGGGTATTGGCTTTGTAACTGATTGCTACTAAACGAAATTTATTTTATAAAAAAATATAAATATCAGATTACTATTTAATCTGATCTAATTAAGTTGATATTGCTTAACACTAAATAACAATACCAAAATTAATAGATCATGCGTTTTATTCAGTATGTATAAATCAATAATTTTATGATGTATTTAATCAAATTAAAGGGAGGTTTAAATATTTAAAATTATCTACTTTCAATCAAAAATATACATTAATTAATAATCATACTAAATTTGTATTTACTCAATTGAAACAAAGAGGCAATAACTATATTCTCTAAAAAATACAATTGTTAATAGCTAGGCTCTTTTATTATATCCTTACTATTTGAAAAAGATGCAAAATAATAAAACTCTTTATCTACAAGTATTCTGAGCTTGCAAATGTTGTATATCGTTATTTTTTAAATAGATTTAACAAATCAAAATTAATATTTCGTACAAAATGTTTATTTGAAATAAGCATGGTTACTGAATATTGTTAATTGCCAAAAAACGGTAAATTATAAAATTTTTACTTTAAGTTTTTTAAGTTTATAAAAAGCGAAATAAAGATAAAGATATTTGCCAAAAATAAATAAGTCAAGTTTTGCTCTCCGCTTCAGTAGATCTACGCTGAGAATTTTTTAAGTGGATTCTCCCTTAGGATTTCGTTTTTTAAAGGTTTATAAAAAGGACTAACCAGGTTTGATTAATCTTATTGCCCAGAACAATGAATAGGGCACTTCTAAACCACAAGAATAGTAATTTTGTCCAAAAAGTCTATCTGAAAACATTGTTCTAAAAGGAAATTCAAAGCATGACTATCATTAGCGTTACTACTTCCG
>JBBSOP010000089.1:0-12574 GCA_038259655.1 Chroococcales cyanobacterium | reverse complement strand
GTTTTGTAGTTGTAGAGATTAGTTTCAACGCACCATTCTAGATTTTTGGTGCGTTGCGGCGTAACACACCTACCAAATTAAAGCCAATGTGGATCAGTTTTTCCAATTTGTGTGTACGCCGTAGCCTCTACCAGGGGAGAGATTTAAATCAGAAAAGTTAGGAACAAATGAAAGGTTGGCAAAAATTTCTTTTAAAAATTGATTGAGATTTTAATAACAAAATCCCAGTTTGACAGCAGATATAAACCGCACTTAGATAACCCTAATTTTTAATCATGAATCAAGGTTATAGGCATCTCTATCACTGCTATTATTTATCACTTATCACTATATTTTTGCAGGAGGTTAAATGAACAGGCTGACTCGCATGATGATCCTGATGATGCTAACAACACTTCTAGTGTTAGGGCTGAATCTAGGTTTTCAGCCGCAGATGCAGAGGGTACTTGCTGCTGATCCTTGTACCTCTCCAACCAACCCGATAGTTGCTGAGAACTGTCTCGTTGGAAATTCCTCCACTGAGTGGGATATTACTGGTATCGGTGACACGAGTATCCAAGGTTTCGCTACTGATATCAGCGTCAATCGAGGAAATAGTGTTTCCTTCAAAATCAAAACTAACGCTACTAACTACCGCCTAGATATTTACCGTATGGGCTACTATGCCGGTAGAGGTGCGCGTAAAGTAGCAACTGTTCAGCGATCGTTAACACAGCCGCAGAATCAACCAAACTGCCTCAACAATGCAGCAACTGGACTGATTGATTGTGGTAACTGGGCGGTATCTGCTTCGTGGACTATCCCATCAAATGCAACCTCTGGGATTTACTTTGCAAAAGTTGTGCGCTCAGACAATGGAGGTGCCAGCCATATCGTCTTTATTGTTCGGGACGATGCCAGCACTTCTGATATGCTCTTTCAGACCTCTGATACCACTTGGCAGGCCTATAACGACTACGGTGGCAATAGTCTATATAAAGGATCGCCTGATGGTAGAGCGTACAAAGTAAGTTACAATCGTCCGTTTAATACCCGCATAGTTGATAATGGCCAAGATTGGCTCTTCAACGGCGAATATCCAATGGTTCGTTGGCTGGAGTCCAATGGTTATAACGTCAGCTATTTTACTGGTGTAGATAGCGATCGCCGTGGTAATTTAATTCGCAATCATAAGGTTTTTCTATCAGTTGGTCATGATGAGTACTGGTCAAACAATCAGCGCGCTAACGTCGAAGCAGCTAGAAATGCTGGTACTAATCTAGCCTTCTTTAGCGGTAACGAAATCTTCTGGAAAACCCGATGGGAAAATAGTATTGATCCTTCGGTAACACCCTATCGTACCCTGGTTACTTACAAAGAGACGAAAGCTAATGCAGTCATCGACCCGCAAGATCCACCTACATGGACAGGTACTTGGCGCGACCCCCGCTTTAGCCCACCAGCTGACGGTGGTCGCCCAGAGAACGCCCTAACTGGAACAATATTCAAAGTCAACGGCGGAACTAGACCTATTCAAGTACCTGCGGCGGACGGCAAGATGCGCTTTTGGCGCAATACCAATATTGCTACCCAATCGGCAGGGCAGACTGCTACACTGACTGCTGGAACCTTAGGCTACGAATGGGATGAAGACTCTGATAATGGGTTCCGCCCCCCTGGTTTGATTCGCATGTCAACGACCATAGCCAACAATGTCGAAGTTCTCCAAGATTATGGATCTAATTATGCTTCTGGTACAGCGACTCACCATTTGACATTGTATAAGCATAGCAGTGGGGCATTAGTGTTCGGTTCTGGAACAATACAGTGGGCTTGGGGTTTAGATGGAAAACACGACCTCGGTGGTTCAACACCAGATGCGCGGATGCAGCAAGCAACCCTTAACTTGTTCGCTGATATGCGTGTGCAGCCAGCCACTTTGCAGTCTGGCTTGCTTTCTGCTACAGCCTCAACGGATACAACCACTCCTAGCTCAACAATTACTTCTCCAACTGCCGGTACAACTGTACCAACTAATAATCAAGTAACAATCAGTGGTACTGCAACTGATATAGGTGGTGGTGTCGTTGGTGGTGTTGAGGTCTCTGTAGACAATGGCACAACATGGCATCCGGCCGTAGGTCGTAGTAGCTGGAGCTACAGTTGGACACCAACAACGTCCGGATCAGTCACCATCAAGAGCCGGGCGATCGATGATAGCGGTAATATCGAAAATCCTGGAGCAAGCATTAGCGTCAATGTGGGGACACGCACATGTCCTCCGGCTCCAGCGTCGTGCAGTATTTGGGATGCTACAGCAACTCCCGCTGTGATCGCAGATCCTGATACCAGTGCGATCGAAGTTGGCGTTAAATTCCGTTCAGATGTCAGTGGTTCAATTACTGGCATCCGGTTTTATAAAGCCAACAGCAACACAGGTACTCATGTAGGCAGCTTGTGGAGCAACAGTGGTACACAGTTAGCGACAGCAACTTTTACTGGTGAGACTGCCTCAGGTTGGCAACAAGTCAACTTTAGTACTCCAGTGGCAATTACTGCCAACACTACATATATAGCGTCTTATCACACTAATGTAGGGCATTACTCTGTAGATGAAGGTTACTTTGCTAATTCCGGTGTAGATACTCTACCGTTACATGCTCTACGTAACGGAGTTAGTGGAAGCAACGGTGTTTATACTTCTAGCTCGATCCCTGCATTTCCTACATCTACATATAATTCGAGCAATTATTGGGTTGACGTAGTATTCACAACTGCCACAACCTCTGACACAACGCCACCTACTGTAAGTTCGACGACTCCTAGTAACGGAGCTACAGGAGTAAGTACTGGCACAACTGTCACAGCTATTTTCAGCGAAGCAATGGATTCAGCGACAGTTAATGGCAGTACATTTGAGTTGCGGGGAGCGAGTAACACTTTAATATCAGCTAATGTCGCCTACAATGTTGCTAATCGCACGGTTACACTAACACCAAATAGCTCACTAGCAGCTGCAACGACTTATAATGCTACCGTCAAAGGCGGAACAACTGGAGTCAAAGATCAAGCAGGTAATGCTTTGGCAGTAAACTATAGTTGGTCATTCACCACAGCAGCATCATCTGCCTGTTCATCATGCAGGATTTGGAATAACACAGTAACTCCTACTGTATTGGCAGACCCTGATAATACTGCTATAGAGGTTGGCGTTAAATTCCGTTCAGATGTCAGTGGTTCAATTACTGGCATTCGGTTTTACAAGAGTACGATTAATACAGGTACTCATGTTGCCACCTTATGGAGTAATAGTGGTACGCAGTTAGCTAGAGCAACTTTCAGTAACGAAACTGCTTCAGGTTGGCAGCAGGTTAACTTTGCTACTCCAGTAGCGATTACCGCCAACACTACATATATAGCGTCCTATCACACCAATGTTGGACACTACTCTGTAGATGAAGGCTACTTTACCAATGGTGTAGATAATCCACCGTTGCACGCTCTCAGCAATGGAGCAAGTGGGGGCAATGGCGTTTATAACTATAACTCGAACCCTGTCTTTCCTAACTCCACTTACCAATCAAGCAACTACTGGGTGGATGTCGTTTTTAGTGCGAACTAGAACACCGATTTCGATTTAGTAATCAACAATAAACAAGCTTCAAAATTCAAGATTTTGAAGCTTGTTTATTAAAATTTAAGACTATTCTTATTATTTACATAAATTTTTTCAATATCTAAAACTCTAGTGTTAAACAGCAAATAAAACTATAATTAGTTGGTAGTTGCTGGATGTAGCAATTTGTACTCGATTAAAAGTTATTAAGTTAGGTAAGCTGAAAAGTACAAGTATGTTCTGTACTTATTCGCTTTACCTTACCCAATAAACTTGGCGAACTATTAGGTATCAAGAAATAATGTTGAAACGTCGCGTAATACTAGCTGGTTTAAGTGTACTTAGCTTAACGTTAGCTGTAAGTACTAAAGTATATGGACAGTCCACAACTGGTCCAGATGCTTGGGAGACTGTCTACAATGATGCGGTTGCTGGAGCAACAACGACAATTTCAGTGCCGCTTTTAGGCTTTTTATTATCAGTTGTCTTACAAATATTCTTCAATTTGGCAGGTTTTTGGGGCGGTTAATTCTTTGTGTCATACCTAAAAGGAGTCTCAATAGAGGCTGTTGCAGTGTAATTTTTAGTAATTTTTCAGCCTACGTAGACGCTCTGCATCTTGTTGTCAGATATCACCTGAATAAATAAATCTCTCATTCACTAACGCAGATTATCCCATAGCTAAATATTCCATAACCCGTGAGGACTTTTCTTTCCATGTTCAAACCTCGCACAATTTTTAATGCTTTAACTGCAATTATCCTAGCATTTGCCATCAACACACAGATATATATACAACCCGCAGTAGCTGCTGGAGGAACGTGTAATCCAACTGTGGGAAACCTACCTATATGCCCAAGTACCGCACCTTCCCAGTCAGCTAGTTTTATTGACCCAACAGCAACAATCACCAATCCCACAAATATTACCTTGGGCGAAAAAGTCTACGTTGCTCCATTTGCTGAGTTAGATGCTACTAATGCTCCTATTAGTATTGCAGCAGATTCTAATGCCCAAGACCAAGTGAAAATCACAGCTTCAGGAACGGGAGTGGAGATTGGCGAGCGTGTCATTATGGCACACATGGCCATTGTCAAAGGTGCAGCTAAAATTGGTACTCAAGGTTCCACAGGCCCTTTTACCGATCCAGTTAGCAATACTCAGTTTAGCAACACTGTTCCAGAGACTTTTCTCGCCTTCAACTGTGAAATAGATGGTGCAACTATAGAAAAAAACACAGTAGTCAACTTTCTCGCGCGAGTTGGCCCTGGTGTTACCTTACCTGCTGGTAAAGTTGTCCTGCCCGGTAAAAACGTCACAACTAATCTACAAGCTACTAGTGGCAGTTTCGGGAAAGTGACAAACCTGACCCAAGCTGACGTTGCATTAATGGAAGCCATTATTGAAGTCAATGAAGCATTTGCCAAAAGCTACACAGATTTAGCTAGGGCAGACTTGACAAACGTAACAGGAATTAATTATGCTCCCGTCAACTTTTTTAATTCTGGAGGTCTGCCGCAGATAAGTGGAAGTCCAACTCGTGATCCGAACTATCGTAACCGCATTATCGGTAATCTTACTTTCCAAGATTCTTTAGCAACACTCAACAACAAACTAGCTAATAGAATTTCGCTGCGTGCTGATGAGGGTGAACCTTTTAATGTTGGACAAATTGCTGGGATGGCAAACGATGTTGTCTTTCACGCATTAGAAACCGCTAGTTTGACTTTTGGTAATGGTATTGGTTATGGGCCTCGCACTCTAATTCATGGCGGTAGGCAGGTTGTCAATGGTGTTGCTAATGGCCCTGAAACTAGCATAGGTGATGCCGTAGGGCTAGGGCCTAACTCTGTTATATTTCGCGCTAGCATTGGCAACAGATCAGCAATTGGGCAAAGAAGCGCAGTCTTCAATTCTACATTAGCTCCCAGAACGCATATCCGTTCTCGAACAATCTATGCCGACAACGGCAGCATCATTTTACCTGTGGAGTGGTAAGGGGAGACCGCTTTCACTCCTATACCAGCCGTGTTCTTAGCTGCTCGTTGTGTTTTTAGTTGGAAGTCCCTTATGACGGCTGGTATCTTTTTTATTGGCTTATGCCTAAGCAATTAACTTTTGCATAATTATGAATCTGAAAATCTTGTCGTTAGTGCAATTACAATGCCTACGATTGATGCTGCTGTTAACTTTGATATTCGGGCTGATACTAATTGTTGATGATAGTTCATCTATAGCTGCACAGAAGCTTGGGCAACCAGGATTTATAAACCCTGTAACTGCTGATATCACCTCCAGTCAGCCTCAAGTGGTACAACCTTCAGTCACCGGACTTGTATCTACATTGTCGGATGAAGTCGAGGAATTACCAGCCCAGTTAGTTCGCTGGTCGACTTACTGGCAACTTTGCTGGCAATCATATCCTGAAGCTGAAGCATACGAACTGCAAACGGTGCTTATGGAAGGCAAGTCTCCCAAGTTGAAACGACAAAGCGATCGCTGCTTTCGTATACAAGCTGCATCTAATGAAAACCAAAAATCACAAGGATTACTCAACCGTGATTTAATCTTGTTAATGCATAAAATTCAGCTTGGTTATCGAGTGCGAGCTGTCTTAGATAACAACCGCGTCAGTGAATGGTCTCAAGTAATGGCAGTTGGTGCAACTACTACCTCTGAATTGAATGATTGAATGGTACTAATAACACCTGTAATAGCGCTTGTGGCACCAAAGATAGCACCGGGAGTGAGTTTTTCTAATGTTTGTGGTGCAATCCCAGAGCGAGGATATCCTAGTACCGCTGCCTTGGAAGTCAAAAGAATTATATTCCGGGTTTTTGCGGCATTTTGAATGGTTGGTTTATTATACAAATCTTAGACAGTAATAGTTATGCTTCCCCTTGAACAATTGTTTTGTCCTTGTTGTACTCCAGCCATATTGCATTTGCTGACTCAATCCGAGCTGACTCAGCAGATACTCCAATTAAGAACGGGGTCAGTTGCTGCGGCTATCAGAAGAAATCAAAAACAGCAGCAGCGATCTCTATCTGTAGAAGGGCAAACGCATGTGTGACTCGTTCCTAAGCCAATACATAACTTAAGGTGAAAACGCCAAGGAACAGAACCTTAAAAACCTTATAACTAAACCTGGGATAGAGGTGAATGTTGGGTAAACTGCGTGTTCTTTCTGCTGGCGAAGTGTGTCAGACTTTAGAACAGAATGGTTTTGTACAAGTGCGTCGGCGTGGTAGTAATATAAGAAAGATTGAGGCTCTTGAACAACTATGAATTGCGATCGCCTACACAAGATCCTCTACTACAAGATACCCGACTTTAAGAAAAAGCCGGGTATCTGATTGAGCAAAATCTAATTACGCAACTAGTTTAAGACGAATAAGCCTCCATTGGTAGACAAGAACAAACAAAATTGCGATCGCCAAAAGCAGCGTCAATTCGACCAACAGCCGGCCAGAATTTATGTTCACGAGTCCAAGGCGCAGGGTAGGCAGCTTGTTCACGAGAATAGGGATGAATCCATTCTCCAGCTATGAGACTTTCTGCGGTATGGGGTGCATTCTTCAAGAGATTATCTTGAACATCCATCTTGCCTGATTCTATTTCAGCAATTTCTTGGCGAATAGCAATCATGGCATCACAAAAACGCTCCAACTCTTCTTTAGATTCGCTTTCTGTCGGTTCCACCATGATCGTACCTGCTACAGGCCAAGAGACAGTCGGGGCATGAAAGCCGTAGTCTATTAAACGCTTGGCAATATCATCGATTTCGATACTCGCAGATTTTTTGAGCGCTCTTAAATCTAAAATGCACTCATGGGCAACTAAATCATTTTTCCCTTTATATAAAACCGGATAGTACGGTTCAAGTCTCTTGGCGATATAGTTTGCATTGAGAATTGCCACCTTAGTCGCTTGTGTCAAACCAGCAGCACCCATCATCACAATGTACATCCAAGAAATCACTAAGATACTAGCACTACCCCAAGGTGCAGCAGCGATCGCCCCAATATGTTGAGTATTAGCATCTTCCCTCCTTCCTACTACCAAGTGTCCAGGTAAGAATGGCACAAGATGAGAGGCGACACCAATTGGCCCCATACCAGGGCCGCCACCACCATGAGGAATACAGAAGGTTTTATGCAGATTCAAATGACAGACATCTGCACCAATATCGCCAGGGCGACAAATTCCTACTTGGGCGTTCATATTCGCTCCATCCATGTAAACTTGTCCGCCGTGGCGATGCACAACAGCACAGATTTCCTGAATTGCCTCCTCAAAAACACCATGAGTTGAGGGATATGTCACCATTAAAGCGGCGAGTTCATGGCTATGTTTTTCTGCCTTTGCTTTGAGGTCATCGAGGTCAATGTTACCTTCCAAATCACAAGCAACGGCAACTACTTTCATTCCACACATCACCGCACTTGCGGGGTTAGTCCCATGTGCAGATTGAGGAATCAAACAGATATTGCGGTGTTCTTCCCCACGACTTTCGTGATACTGACGAATCACTAAAAGTCCTGTATATTCACCTTGAGAACCAGCATTAGGCTGTAAAGAAACTCCGGTAAACCCAGTAATTTCAGCTAACCATGCTTCCAGTTGCTGAAACAAAATTTGATAACCCCGTGTTTGAGTTAGAGGGGCAAATGGGTGTATCTTGCCAAATTCCTCCCAAGTCACTGGAATCATCTCAGATGTTGCATTCAACTTCATTGTGCATGACCCCAAGGGAATCATCGATGTAGTTAAAGATAAATCCTTGGTTTCTAGCTTGTGTAAATAGCGCAGCAACTCAGTTTCTGAGTGATAACGGTTAAAGACAGGATGGGTAAGGTAATCGCTTTGGCGAGGAAGGGAAAGATGAGAAGGTTGAAAGTTCAGTTCTTCTAAGGTAAAAGGTAAATCATCTGTACCTGCGAAAATCTGCCAAAGATCAATTAAATCTTCTGGGGTAGTGGTTTCATCTAAAGAGATGCCGATCGCGGTTGCATCGAAAACCCTTAGGTTAATATTCCTGGCTTGGCAAGCTGCGAGAATTGCTTCTAAAGATTGTGTTCCTAATTCTATACGCAGTGTATCAAAAAAAGATTCAGAACTAAGCTTATAACCCAGACTTTGTAACCCTGCTGCCAGGATAACAGTTAATTGATGAATATTTTCCGCGATCGCCTTAATGCCACTAGGCCCATGATAAACGGCGTACATACTTGCCATCACCGCCAGCAACACCTGGGCTGTGCAAATATTACTAGTCGCTTTTTCGCGGCGGATATGCTGTTCGCGGGTTTGCAAAGCTAAACGCAATGCCAGCTTACCTTGGGCATCTTTTGATACACCCACAATTCTCCCTGGAATCTGCCGTTTATATTCTTCTTTCGTAGCAAAGTATGCTGCATGAGGCCCCCCAAACCCCAAGGGAATACCGAAACGCTGGGTACTGCCCACAGCAATATCAGCACCAAATTCCCCAGGCGGTGTTAATAAAGTTAAACTCAATGGGTCTGCTGCTACCGTTACCAATGCACCCTCAGCATGGGCTTTTGCGATAAAAGCGCGGTAGTCGTAGATAGTGCCATCAGTGGCAGGATATTGCAAAATTGCCCCAAAAATCGATTGCTCAAAATCAAATGTTTGATGATCGCCGATAATAATCTCAATCCCTAAAGGTTTAGCCCGTGTCTGCAACACATCAATAGTTTGGGGATGACAGTTACTAGAGACAAAATAGGCATTTGCTTTATTTTTGCCAACACCATAGCTCATACTCATAGCTTCGGCTGCGGCTGTTGCTTCATCGAGTAATGAAGCATTGGCAATTTCTAAACCTGTGAGGTCGATAATCATGGTTTGAAAATTGAGCAGCGCTTCGAGTCGCCCTTGGGCAATTTCTGGCTGATAGGGAGTGTAGGCAGTATACCAACCAGGATTTTCTAAAATATTACGGCTAATCACAGCAGGAGTGATGCAGTCGTAATATCCCATACCAATGTATGAACGGCAAACCTGATTTTTCGCAGCGATTTGTTTTAACTTTGCTAGTGCTGCATATTCACTTTGGGCTTCAGGCAACTGTAGCGGTTTGTGCAGTCGGATTGCCTGGGGTACTGTTTGGTCGATGAGGGCATCCAAGCTAGGAAACCCCAACACATCAAGCAAATGATTGATGTCATTGGAGTCAATCCCAATATGTCTTTGCGTAAAATTACTTGATTTTCGACTTCTTTGGTCTAGCATTGAGCGATCGCTAGACTCAGGAATAGAAGCATAAATTACCACAGATTGCTCTCCAGACGCTACTGTTTAATATTTTGCAATAATTACTCCTAAGAAAGAGGGGGTAAATGATCTGATTATCTAAAATTTCATAAATTGGGCATTGGGCATGGGGAATGGGGCATAGAAAAATTTTTGTCCCCTTGTCCCCTTGTCTCCCTGCCCCCTGCCTCTTCCTACTCCCCTTCTACGAGGGCGCGATACTCATCAGCTGTCAAGCCGTCATTCACCTCATCAGGGTCATTGACGCGTACTTTTAAGAACCATCCCTCACCATAAGGATCTTCTGCCACTTCTTCAGGAGAATCTATCAAAGTTTCATTTCGCTCTACAACTGTGCCGGTGACTAGTGAACTCAAGTCTTCAACAGCTTTTACAGATTCAATTGAACCAAAGGTTTCTCCCTTAGCTAAAGCATCGCCTATCTCTGGCAATTCTAAAAACACGATATCACCCAATTGGTCTACGGCAAACTCAGTGATGCCAATGGTGGCAATTTCACCATCTAGCCGCACATATTCATGAGTATCCAGGTATCTCAAATCCTGAGGATATTCAAAAGACGACATATCAATTTCCCTTCCAGATCAAACAAATTATCGCCCCAAAAGTCATCTAGGTCATGTTTGTTAATTAAACATAGTATAGATGAAGTAACTTAAAACACATTATTCCTTAAAAGTTTAGAAAATTATCAGTTGGCCACACGATTTTTTGAGCGATAAAAAGGACGTTTAACTACAACTGCTGGATAAGCTTTGCCCCGGATTTCTACTTCTAGCTGTTGACCAACAGCTGCTAGCTTGGTAGGAACGTAGGCTAAGGCAATAGGATAACCAAGCGTAGGAGATATAGTCCCACTAGTAACTTCTCCAACTACTTGACCTGCTGATAAAACTTGGTAGCCATGACGGGCAATGTTGCGTCCTGATGTTTGTAAACCTATTAGTCGGCGTTGGACTCCATCGGCTTTTTGCTGTGCCAATACTTCCCTACCAATAAAATCACCTTTGGTATCAAGGTGAACTAACCACCCTAAACCTGCTTCTAGAGGGGTAGTAGTATCATCGATATCTTGCCCGTAAAGTGCCATCGCTGCTTCTAAACGGAGGGTATCTCTTGCACCAAGTCCGCAGGGAATCACCCCAGCATTACAGAGATTTTGCCATAATTCTATCCCGACTTCTGGATCTACCATCACCTCAAAACCATCTTCGCCGGTGTAACCTGTGCGGGCAATAAAGCCAGGCTTACCCAGTACTGTTGCGGCTAAATGTCCGAATGCTTTGATTGGTTGTAAGTCTTCTTGTACAAAGGGCTGGAGATATTGAATCGCTTTTGTCCCTTGCACAGCAATCAGAGCTTTTTCTGGTGAAAGGTCTTGAAATTGCCCCTTATCTAAGTCCAGATGTTGCAATAACCACGCTTTATCTTTATTGGTGGTGGCTGCATTGACTATAATCAATGCCCGTTGTATACCACTGGTATCTTCACCTTGATAGTAAACAATAATATCGTCAATAATTCCGCCTTGGGGATTTAACAAAACGGTGTATTGTGCTTGACCAAGTTGCAACCGATTCAAGTCTGAAGGCACTAGATACTGGAGTTGAGAAATGAGGTTTTTCCCGTGGAGAGTAAATTTACCCATGTGGGATATATCGAACATCCCGGCTGCGTTTCTAACAGCCTCGTGTTCGCGACTAATGCCACTAAACTGCACGGGCATTTCCCAACCACCAAAGCTAGTAAAGCGGGCTTTAAGTTCTACACCCAGTTGATATAAAGGAGTCCGCGCCAGAGATGAGGAGATGTTTTCTTGATTAGCCACAGATATTTTTGCGATCGCATTTCAACATCTATATATCCTAATGTAGTATTTTGCGGTGCTTCATTTTTTAGTATCACTCACTGAAAGAGTGGGGAGGGCGACGAATCGCCAAGCTTTGTACTAGGGTTCTCGCGTTCCTGGGTGGTCACTTAAAAAACTTGGCACAGAATTTTGATTGAGTAATTTACTCATCAATATGCTCCGCTATTACTGTGCAACGGAGCAATAAATTTTGACACCTTTATTATGTCTAAATGTCAAGCAGTTACCTTTGGAATTTTCAGTATCTAGAAAAGCTGTTTGTTGATTTTGGTTAGTAGCAATAACTAAAACCTGGAATAACACAGGTGTCCATATAGCAACACAAATTAGAGACAAAATTATTCTTTCTTTATTCCAGTTAGTGTTTTTTAATTTTGGTTGTGATGATTGCTGACAAACTGTCTCTGGTTTCCAAAAATGATCATTAAAATTGTAATAACTCATTTATAAAATTGCTCCTAGTGGGAAAATATTAAACTGTCCTATCGCAAATATATTGATGTTAATCCTTATTGTAGTTAGACTGACTTATCAAAGATTGCAAAAAAACAGTTGTCTAATAAATGTATGTTATGCGAGGAACAACCATTTTGGAGATTACCTTAATATAAGAAAATAGTAAGCAATGTTTACTAGTTTATTTCTCTGCCTGACGAAAGAAGTGACATCTCAAAAAAGGTAGAAGTTTTAATCAATATTGTTGTTAAAATCTCATGCATATAGAGTCTCAGCAACGGTATGGGATGATAATGAGTCAATTGCGATCGCTCCTATTGTCACTGCTGGCAGCGCCTTTGAATATAGTTTAC
>JBBSOP010000088.1:0-12603 GCA_038259655.1 Chroococcales cyanobacterium | reverse complement strand
TTTTGACTTTCGCGCAGCGGTACTAGCCAATAGTAACTTCCCTAGTGTCAACATTTGTAGCCCCCTGGACTGATTGGGCTACAGAAACCATCTTGTTGAGAATTTCCTGACTGGGAACTTTGCCTTTCAAAACTACAGTGCTGGTTGTTTGAGCTACCCAGAGAGTATCAACATCGTCAAGTTGCTGGTCTTGATCGAATGCCAATGCTACCCGTTTTGCTAGTCCACTTTGGTCATATTCTCCGTTCAATCCTACACGCTCTGGGGGAATTGATTGAGTCGCAGTAGAGGCCGCACTAGTAGTAGAAGCTTGCTGGGGTACTGCTTGAGCAGTAGGATTTACTTGTGCATTTTGAGGTTTTTCTAATCCAAAAAGTCTTTTTAACCAACCCATACAATTTTTCTCCCATTAAAGGTTCATAACATTACACAATAAAAGTTTTATAAAAAATCCACATCTGCCCAAAAAAAGATGTGAATTGAGAAAGCTTTCTACTTTCGGTATGATTTATGCATAACTTATCTCTAGAGAGAGTAGTGAATGCAGGTATTAAGTTTACAATAAAAGATTAGACCTACAATTTAGCAATTTAAACAGTGCGTGTAGGGCAGTGGTTACATTAGTAACACGCTGCCTGCTCCTGTGTTGGCGAAGATGAAACATACCCTTTCAGTTTTAGTAGAAGATGAGGCGGGTGTTCTGTCCCGCATTTCGAGTTTATTTGCCCGTCGCGGCTTTAATATAGAAAGCCTTGCTGTGGGGCCAGGTGAGCAAGGAGGAGTTTCTCGAATTACGATGGTTGTACCTGGTGACGATCGCGTCATCGAGCAACTCACTAAACAACTGTATAAGCTGGTCAATGTTCTTAAAGTGCAGGACATTACCGAAACTCCTTGCGTAGAGCGAGAATTGATGCTCGTGAAGGTAAATGCTACTAGTAGCAATCGCTCAGAAGTGATTGAACTAGCTCAGATTTTCCGGGCGCGAGTCGTAGATGTGGCAGAAGATTCTCTAACTCTAGAAGTGGTGGGAGATCCAGGTAAAATGGTAGCGATTATCCAGGTGTTACAAAAATTTGGTCTGAAGGAAATGGCGCGCACTGGCAAAATTGCCCTGACTCGTGAGTCTGGCGTAAATACGGAGTTACTTAAATCCTTAGAAGCAAAGGTTTCGTGAATAAATGCGATCGCTACTATCTTATACAAACTTAACAGAGCGCAAATTCCCAGACAGATGTCTATGAATTATCGTTCACAACGCAGAATCAAAATACCTCTTCCCTAATCTTTGCCATTAATGTCAACTTGACTGGCAAATTCTGACGTTATCTCATTCCTAGCCATTGGCTAGGAATGTTTTTTTGGAGATTTGCTTCTAAAATAGATATGAAAATCAAGGTTAAGTCCTAGCTTTCAATCAATCAATAATCAATCAAATAAGAACAAATATTTAATATTACTCAGCCCAAAGGAATTTACGATCTACCCTAAGAGGTATTTTCAAAATTTCAGTACTGTTGATAAGCTGACTTATGTATGAAACTCTGATTTTTATACTTTAATATTTTTCAAAGATTTCCTGACTAGGCTAATCAGTTCATCTATTATCTGCGGACAAATACAAATATGGCAGCAGATATCCACTCAAAATCAATGTTCTTGAAAGAACAACATGATTATTGTTGTGACACGATGAGGTTCTGATATTGATTTAAAATAACGGATTAAACTAGAAAATTAATTTAAAGCTAGGTAGTGCGTAGTCACTGTATGCTTTTGTGTAAAACAAGTATGATACATTGGTATACATAGCCTTAGCACTTTTTGTGTAAGTAAGGATTAGTATTCTACAAATTGGCGATCGCCAAGTGTCTGAAATACTCCCGAGCCGACCACAAATATAGCTTTATTGCTCACGGCGATGCCATTCTCACAACAGAGATGTACATACAGTGAGGAGGATTTATCTGACTATCATAAAATACTAATAACAAATTGTGATTAGGGACTAGCGTCAAAATTAAGATACCAGCTAGAAAATCTCAAGCAAGCATAAAAGTCGAAAATCTGACTGAATATATTGGTATATTCTTAAACCGCAAGTCTCTTAGCTTAGATTCACTCTCTAGACTCCCAAATTACCAGAGGGTGACAACTAAAGTTCTAAGTTTAACTGGGAACTACCCTTTAAACTCCCAAAGTGTGAGAGGGTGACAGCTAAGTTCTAAGTTTAACTGGGAACTACCCCCTAGACTCCCAAAGTACCAGGGGGAGAAACCCAGCTAAGTTGCGTATTAGGTAACTACAGAGTTAGCCAATACTGGCTAACTTATGGTGCATCTGCATGTGAAATCTCGGCTAGGAGGGCTTCACACTCAGTTGCAACATTTTCGTGCGTCTGCGTTTTACCGTCAACAACAACCAGTTATAATTATGACACTTAATTATCTTCAAAATCAAACTGCAAAAAAGCAAGCTTTCCTCAACTACAGTGCTTGCGCCAGCGATTTTTACATACTTCCAACGCTAGTGCCAATTTGGCAAAATAATTTACCTAAATCTCCTCAATAACCAGGAATTTTGAAAATTCTGCAAATTGATTGATCACCCATCACAGTGAACAGTTATCGAAAATTTTGGGCATGACTGATAACTGATAACTGATAACTGATTTAGCGTGTTATTGGAGGTGAGCAAATGCTAACCGTGTTTTCCAAGTATCACTTAGGTAAAGAAATTACATCAATTTTTGGTGAACAGCTTTCCGAAGTAGATTTAGAAGAATGTTTAGAGGTGGTAGAGATTGTTGAACCACCTTTAGCAAAGCAGTTTTGGCAATTAACAGAGGCAAAATCAGGAATTTACTTAGTCTTAGCTGGTAAAGTCAGGCTCTTAGATTGTGCTGAGAATCTGATCACAACTATGACAACAGGGTTTTCGTTTGGTGAAGGAACCCTATTTGCACACAGAGAATGGCAAACTTATACGGCTAGGGCTTCTGATGGGCTGAAGCTTTGCTATCTTCCAGGTGAGATTGTACAAACTTTGATGCATAGATATCCCCAAATTAGCGATCGCCTGTTGGCTCGTGCTGAACTATGGGATTTATTATTAACTTATTGTTACAAGTCACCCCAGCATCCCGTATCTGTACCAGGTATTCTGCAAGCATTATCTTTATTTGAACGCCGTAATCTGAAAATTGGCTTACTACCGCCCGAATTATCTCAAAATTGTCAATTATGGCTACTATATCGAGGTGAACTTTCAAGTACAGATGGGCGTAAACTTATAGCCCCCCAAATGCAGATATCTCAACAACAAGGTTGGGAAGTAATACAAGCATCAACTGTATATATACTGAAAGATGCTCAAAGGCAAACAGCACTGCAACATTGGCCAGAGTTATCAGCATTTATTGACTTAGATGCAACTCCTACCACCATTGATCACAAAAAAATTCGTCAGACTCCGTTACAACCCGCACCAACAAATCTGCGTGGAAAAATTATTCCTTTTCCTACGCAAACTGCACCAAAACAAAAGCCCAAAAAACTACACCCTTACTTTCCTAATCCGAAAGTACAACTAGGGCATTGGTGGAGAAAACTATCTCGGCGCTATCCCTTTTATGCCCAACAAAGTGCCGCCGACTGTGGGGCTACTTGTTTAGTGATGATTGGGAGTTATTGGGGTAAACATTTTAGTGTGAATCGCTTGCGGGATATGACTAATGTCAATCGCAGTGGTGCATCTTTACAAGCCCTGGCCACGGTAGCCGAAAGCTTGGGTTTTGCCACCCGTCCTGTCAAAGCTACCCTCGATAAATTAGCAGAACAATCTTTACCTGCGATCGCTCATTGGCAAGGCAACCACTTTATTGTCGTCTATGAAATCACCAAAGGGCAGGTAATTGTCGGCGATCCGGCGATCGGTCAACGTAGTCTCACAAAAAGGGAATTTTTGGCTGGTTGGACTGAATATGCCTTGTTACTGCAACCTACAGCCTTACTCCAAGAATCTCCAGAAGAGAGTGCCAATTTCTGGAAGTTTTTTGGATTAATCAAACCCCATCAAAAGGTACTCCTAGAAGTATTAATTGCTTCAGTGTTGATTCAGTTATTTGGACTGGTAACACCTGTATTTACTCAACTATTGCTAGATCGAGTCCTTGTACAGCGGAGTCTTCCTACCTTAAACGCCGTTGGTATGGGGATGATCATTTTTGGTTTATTCGGTATTGCCATGAATGGAGTACGGCAATATCTGCTAGATCACACAGCTAACCGCGTGAGTATTTCTCTGCTGGTGGGTTTCATGAAACATGTCTTCAACTTGCCTCTTGCATACTTCGAGTCGCGTTATGTAGGAGATATTGTTTCTCGTATTCAAGAAACCCAAAAAATTCAGCGCTTTTTGACTGGCGAAACCCTCTCAATCATTCTGGATTTACTGACATTGGTCATTTATCTAGCCATGATGTTCTGGTATAGCTGGCGCATGGCCTTATTTGTACTGGTGACTGTGCCGCCATTTTTTATCTTGGCATTAGCTAGCACAAATATTTTACGCCGCATTTCTAGAGAGATTTTTAATGCTGGAGCCAAAGAAAATAGTTATCTGATCGAATCTTTGACAGGGATTCGCACAGTTCGCTCATTGGCAATTGAACAGACAGTGCGCTGGCGTTGGGAAGAACTGCTAAATAATTTAATCAGAAAAGGCTTTAACGCTCAGGTAATCGGTAATCGCCTACAAATTATCAGTGGGGTAATTCAAACTTTTGTCAATGCTTCTTTATTGTGGTTTGGAGCATGGCAAGTGATTCAAGGAGAACTCACCATTGGGCAATTAGTAGCTTTTAACATGTTGGTGGGTAACGTTTTGAGTCCTTTTCAGCGGCTGTCACTGTTATGGAACGAATTACAAGAAATCATTATTTCCACCGAACGGATTAATGATGTTCTCGAAGCCGAACCAGAAGAAGACTTGCAAAATAAACCCCGAAAGACTTTAGGTAGACTTCGCGGCCATATTCGCTTTCACGATGTTACTTTCCGCTATCACCCAGAAAGTAAGACAAACGTGCTGGAAAATATCAGCTTTGAAATCCAACCAGAGCAAATGGTAGCGGTGGTAGGACGTAGTGGTTCTGGAAAAACCACCCTGAGTAAATTGATTTTGGGTTTGTATCCACCTATAGATGGACAAGTGTTGATTGACGATCGTGACGTTACGAGTATTTCTCTACGATCGCTGCGATCGCAAATCGGTGTTGTCGATCAAGATACTTTTTTGTTTGGTAGTACGATTCGAGAAAATATTGCGATCGCTCATCCTGAATCTTCTTTAGAAGAAATTATTCAAGTAGCACGACTAGCAGGAGCAGATGAATTTATTCAACAACTCCCGATGGGTTACGAATCCCAAATTGGTGAAGGCGGGGGTATGCTCTCTGGCGGACAACGTCAGCGTATAGCGATCGCCCGTGCTTTGCTAGGAAATCCGCGTTTATTACTCTTTGATGAAGCTACCAGTCACCTAGATTCAGAATCAGAAAGAATTATTCAAAACAATCTCAAAACAATTCTCAAAGGGCGCACTAGTATAATCATTGCCCATCGCCTTTCTACTGTCCGTCATGCTGATTTGATCTTGGTTTTAGATTCTGGGGTGTTAGTCGAAAGCGGTACTCACGACGAATTAATTACTAAACAAGGTCATTACTACTATCTCAATCAACAACAACTAGCCCAAGTCGGTTGAATTTATCAGCAACTAGGAAATATTTCCTAGTTTCTGCTCTTCTGCATTAAGAACCATGCCATATTTATCTTCCGATTCTTCAAAAATACTCGATGATCAGCCGTACGAGTCTCCAAGTCACCCAAACACTGAGGTTGACGAGCAGACAGAGACTGCAAATCATCCCTCAGATTGGTATTACGGCACTGAAGAACTCCTAGATGCCTTACCTAGAGTTTGGACTCGTGGCGTTTTATATGTGCTAGTAACTTTCGCTCTGTTACTTTTACCTTGGGCAACACTCTCTAAGGTAGATGAAACCGGAAGCGCTAGAGGACGGATAGAACCTCAAGGTGCAACGCAAAAGTTGGACTCCCAAGCGGGCGGTAGTGTCCAAGCTGTCAAGGTTAAAGAAGGTGATGCCGTCAAAGCCGGACAGATTTTGTTAGAAATCGAGTCTGATATTTTGCAAACAGAACTCCAGCAAGCCCAAGCAAAACTCACTGGACTGCAAAATCAGCGATCGCAGTTTGATATTCTCAAAAACCAAATCCAGTTAACGCTGAATGTTCAAGAACAACAAAACAAATCTCAAGCTTTAGAAAAAATGTCCCTGGTAAACCAGGCCAAACAAAATCTCAATATCAAAAAGAGTACTTATAACCTGCAAAAGTTAGAAAAACAGGCATTAGTTAGTCAAGCACAACAGCAGATTAACACTGCTCACGATGATCAACAGTCTGCTGAAAGTCTTTTGAGTATAGATTCTAGACAAGTTGAACGTTTTAATCGACTTGTTAAAGATGGTGCAGTTTCTGCAACCCAAATTGACCAACTTAGAAAAGCCCAACAAGAAAGCAAGCGACTCTATAAAAAAGCTCAATCTGACGTTAAACAAGCACAGTTGCGCTCCACTGAAGAGATTAACCGCTATCGGGCCACAATGAATCAGTTGCAGTCTGATATCGAGCAAGCAAAGCTGCAACTACAAGGTGAGCAAAACAGCTATCAAAGCTTATTGCAAACTGGCGAACTAGCGATGCTGAAAAATCAGCAACAACTCAAAGATTTACAAACACAAATGGCTGGTGTGCAGTCTGAGACTGCTCAAACCATCAGCCAAATCATGTCTTTAAAACTTCAGATCCAGCAAAGAATAGTGCGATCGCCAATTAATGGGGTGATTTTTGAGTTCCCATTTAGCAAACCGGGAGTAGTAGTACAACCTGGCCAAAGAATTGCCCAAATTGCGCCCCAAAATACTAACTTCATCCTCAAAGCTAATATGCCTATTCAAGATAGCGGCTTCTTGAAGGTGGGAATGCCAGTAAAAATCAAGTTTGATGCTTATCCCTTCCAAGAGTATGGCATCGTCCAAGGCCAAGTTACTTGGATTGCTCCCGATTCTAAGCTCACTCAAACGCCCCAAGGAAATATCGAAACCTTTGAGTTAGAAATCGCCTTATTACAACGATATGTCGAAAATGGCGAAAAACGTATTTCCTTAACCGCAGGTCAAACCGCAACCGCAGAAGTGATTATTCGCCAACGGCGCGTTATTGACTTTGTTTTAGATCCGTTTAAGAAACTGCAAAAAGGTAACTTAGATCTGTAGTCATGGTGTATTATGCCTGAAACTTTGACCATTTCTTATTCAGACATTATCCGTAGCCTCAAACTTTCCTGCCAAATTCCGAGTATTGTTGAGGCGATCGCATCTCAAAAGATGATTGCAGAAGTAGCACAGCAAGCAGGGATTACAGTCACACCAGAAGAAATCCAGCAAGCAGGAGATGACTTACGTTTAGCCCACAAACTTGTTAAAGCTAAAGATACTTGGAATTGGTTGACAAAACATTATCTGTCTTTAGCTGAGCTAGAAGAACTAGTTTACAACCAAGTCCTTTATCAGAAATTGGCGAATCGTCTGTTTGCGACTCAGGTTGAACGGTTTTTTTATCAACACCAACTAGATTATGTCGCGGCTGTCACCTACGAAGTCACTTTTGATGATAGAGACGTGGCTTTAGAACTGTTTTATGCCCTAGAACAAGGCGAAATTAGTTTTCCAGAAATTGCTCGCTTATATATCTCAGAACCAGAAAGCCGCCGTACCTACGGATATCAAGGGCTGCAATATCGCAAAGATTTTCGCCCAGAGATCGGAGCAGCTGTCTTTGCTGCAACTCCGCCGCAGATTCTTAAACCGATTACTACATCAAAAGGAGTGTATTTAATTTGGGTTGAAGAAATTATCCAACCTCAATTGGATGAACAGTTACGCGAAAAAATCATTGCAGAGTTATTTTCTGATTGGCTAAAACTACAAATCGAGTGCATAGAAGTAGTCATTCAATTAGATTCAGATACTGAGTAGTCACAGAAGTAAACTTTGAAGTAATCTTAACCGTTCTATTATGTAAAACTAAAAATATGCAGCTATCAAAAAGTCCAATAAACTGTTAATACACAGGTTAAAAAATAAAAAATACTTAATTTAAATCGTTTTTAAATATTTTTAAACGATTATTTTGCCATTTTTAAATAAGTTGCTTAATTCATTAAATTCTTATTAAACAAGGGCTTCAGTCTACAATATATAAAAAATTGAGACTAAATTTATTTTTTATATTATTAACAAACTTTAATTTTTGCCATGTAGCCACATTAACAAAATTCATATAAATAAATCAAAAACGTATTGACTTTTCAAGACAAATCACTTAAATTATAAATATAAGCAACAAAAGAAAGTTGCTTTAAATATTCCCAGACAAACTATCAATTCCCAGGAGAACCATCATGATTATTTCTGATTTAAACGTTCTAGAATCTGTTGAAGAAACCTCTAACATTCAAGGTGGTATTAGATCTCGTTTCTATAACCAAAGTGACGATATTCGTGTTAATTTCAATTCCAACAACCGCTTTCAAACTACTGTTATAGATCCTCGCACCAATAACAATAGTGCTGCTGCTGGTGCTAAGGGTGATGCACAAAACAACAGATACGGTTATATCCCCACCTACTCTTTCACCAAGGCTGATACAGTAGCTGTAGCAGAGTACCTGGGTGAGTCATTCTCTGCTAGCACCTCTGCTGCTGTCATCCAACGAGCTTTTTAAGAATTAGCTAGCTTAGTTGGTGGTTAATTTCACTAAATTTTGTTTCGTAATTAGTGCTTTAGCGCTAAAGACGTTTAGCGTCTTCCCGTTCTCAAAGAATAGGTAGCCCTAATTACGAAATAATTTCAAATTGTTAGTGCAGGAACCACGAAATGCTCGATAGCTTAAGAGCTAGTAGTGGTTCCTTTTTCAAAACCAGTTCACCTAATTTTGCTTAAATCTGCGTAAGCTAATTTAGGATGTCTGTGATGAGTACAAAATGCAAGACTTATCTAAAATCCAAACACCAAGAATTTTACTAAGAAAGTTGTGAAAAGCCACTTAATCATTGCTGACTTAAGTTATGTGCAGCACATTACCGAAAGTGATGATGTGATAGGTGGTAATGCGATTGCTGCAACTATAACAAAAGTAGGATCTGGATATGCTGGAGCTTTTGCATTAGCAGATGCTAAGGGACTTGAGACTAGAACTGATGCTCGAACTTTGGCAAGAGTAAAATACTACGAAAACTTTACCGTCAGTTTAGCAGATGCAAGAGCCACAGCATTTGCAAGAACTAGAAATAAAACAAGCCGAGCTTCAAGTTTTAGCACTTCTACTTCGCTTGATTTTACCAGTTTCAGCAATTTCACAACATCTTTGTAGGGGTAGGTTTAATCTCTTCTCCCACATTATCTTGTCTTCAATTCATATAGGTACAGGTGTAATATGAGCAGACTAAAGATATCAGAGTTGAGTTTTTGTGAAATAGCAACAGAGAAAGACGTTCAAATCAAAGCTGGATGGGGTTTTGAACAAAGTTTAATTGATAGTAATTTTTACTCCTTCCTCTTTGGCTATACCCGTGAGCAAGTTTATTTTGATCAAGAATACGTGGTTGACAAATTAAAGACTACAAACACTAGTAAATCGGGGTATATAGTCTCAAGTAAAGATAGCAAATCTAGGGCTGGTGTAGTAGTTAATCAAACAACAACTCGCACAGTGAGAGTAGCTTTTGCATCATCTTTCACTTAACTTTATGACTGTTATATTGCTTGAATGAGAAAGTTTGTAGTGAGAATTTCAGTACTTAGAAAATAAGGACTAAAGTCCTTACTACAAACCTGCTAAACTTTAGCCCAATTCTTGGTAATTAATCTAATGAAATATCGTCAGGTTTTTATCAAAAACGTTGTTTCGTCTGATGGCAAGATTATTGGCGAGGCAAAAAGTGTAACTACAGTGTCTTTTAATAATCAAAATGTTTCAGCTAGTGTGTCTTTAACATCTAGCTCTACTAATAAGTAGATCAGCGTGAATAAAGGAGCAAAAATTAGATGGCATCAGAACTTTTCTTTTTACAACTGAGTGAACCTACAAAAAAATATGAACCTAACTTTGCTAAAGCTAAAGGAATTACTCTATTTAAAAACTATAGTCAAAGTCCGTTAGATATTTTGACTAATGCCCAGACAGAAGCATTAGTCAAAAGTGGTGTAGCAGCGGCTATTGCTGACGCTCAAGCTTTATTTCGCTATGATCCAGATTTTTCTTATCTGTTCACCGAAAGTATTGTTGTTGGTTTAGACGAGGGAAGTGCTAAAAGTGCAACTAAAGTTATTGCAAGTTTTGAAGTCAATGCTAATCAAACATTTTCTTTTGATTTTTCAGCAGCTTTAGGGTTAGAAACTAAAGAAATTGAGCGTCCCAATGCTGAATACAACCAAGCTAGAGCTAACACGGCTTTCTTAGTTTTAGATATATCCAATATAAATAAACCCAGAATATTAGATTATTTTAGTATATATGGCAAGTTAGTTTCTTCCGATAAAAAAGACTTGTTGAAATTTGGTCGTAGTAAAAATGTCATTCTTGATAAATCCCACAAAATCGCTAATATCAATATAAATGGTAACGATGGCGTAGATTTTATTACAGGTGCAGCGAAAGGAACTTATCAACGGAAATTTAAACAAGCTACTAATATAGCCGTAGTGGAAATTAATGTTAATGCCGTTAAATTTTTGAGTGATACTTTAATCGACAATTTAGGCGACGATGTTATCTACGGCAGTTTAGGTAATGATAGGTTAAACGGCAGCAATGCCAACGACAAAATGTATGGCAGCTTAGGTGATGATAAACTGCATGGAAAGAAAGGTGATGATATCCTCGAAGGGGGGCAAGGTGACGATTGGCTAGAGGGAGATCAAGGTAACGATAGACTCCACGGCGGTTTCGGTAACGATACCTTGATTGGAGGTAAAGGCAGTGATTTCATGGTTGGTGGTGACGGCCATGACCAATTTATTTTCAACCGTAGCGATCGCTCTTTCAAAGGTGAGCTTGATATTATCCAAGATTTTGAAGTTGGTATCGATAAAATTGTATTTCAAAATTGGGACAAGATTAACACTGATCAATGGTTAGATCGGATATTTTCTCAAGGTAGTATCAGCGATACTCAAAAAGGCGTTCTCTTCAGCTTTGATCTGGAACGATATCAAGGACAATTACTGCTTACAGGGGTGAAGATGAACGAACTGAGTAACTCAGACTTCGTCTTTGGTTAATAGAGTTGCACATCAGCTTACTTCAGGTAAATCAGCAAGTTCAATCCGGGAATTGTGCGCGAAAGTGTCCACAAAACTAGCGTAATATAAAGTACGCCTAGACTCCACTGATACCATGCAAGTGCAGAGATGATCCCTGGTAAGTGTTCGTCTCGCAGGCGAATATCATTAAATCCTAATCGCACTAGGTTATTGAGGCTGAAGTCGTAGTAATTCAACCAATTCCAACGGCGATCGCCCAATAGAGGCATGTATCGTTCGCGGAATATAATATTTCTAGGTATGACGGGTAAGCGTCCAATTAGCAATCGTAACTGCCGTAAACTACCGTCTTCTGTAAAATAGGAAATATCCATTAAGTCGTGATAACGACCTTGTTGGTAAAGTCTGCACAATAAACCAATCGGTAAGGGAACAATAATCGTCAACAAACATCCTAGTGTCAGCCAAGGTTGGGCGGAACTGCGAAAAATGGCTAGTAAGCTGAAGAATGTTAAATAGCCAAAACTTACCAAGATCGCCACGGTTTCGTAATATGTGGGAATAATTGGCTTAGGATATAAGCGACGATAACGATCCACTAGCCAAAATAGTAAACCAAAATAGGCGATCGCTAGTCCTCCCACACCAAACACTAACCAAAAATCCGTACCATAGCCACTCAATAACAACAGTACACTTGACGCTAACCAATTCCCAGCTTGCAGTAACCAGCTACCAATTGATAAGGGTTCAGCAAAAATGAGGCGATCGCGCAGTTGAGTATAGGTTTCTACATCAATGTTTGGTAAGCTAAGTAGCTCACTGCTATTGCGAAATAGTTGGATAACACGGCGATAAATTATTTCTTGCGCCTGAGTTGTAGAAAACCCCAAATTAATTAATTTTGTCAGACTTGCATTATTAATATTTGTCGCCACTAAACGATGACTTAATTCTGTAATTCGCAGTTGCTGTTTTGTATACTCCAGTTGATTAGCATCGGTAACTTGTTGTTGCTGACGAAAATTTTGCCCTAAATTCCGCAAGATATTTTGATTACCTTGCAATGTCGGAATAGAGAACATCTTACCAATTTCGCCAGGATTACCTAAAATTTTCGCTTGGTTAGAATTGAAAGTTAAACCCGGTACATTTAAAAAAGCTGCTTTACCAAACTCCGCATCACTAAAAT
>JBBSOP010000087.1:0-12626 GCA_038259655.1 Chroococcales cyanobacterium | reverse complement strand
GCTGCTTTTTGGTTAGTAGCTGGGGCGATCGCTCCAGATTCGGAATTAGTGGTGGAAAATGTCGGTGTTAACCCCACGCGCACAGGCATCTTAGAAGCTTTGGCGCTGATGGGAGCAGATATTCAACTGGAAAATCAGCGAGAAGTTGCTGGGGAACCAGTAGCCGATTTAAGGGTGCGTTCTAGTCGTTTAAAAAGCTGCACTCTTGCAGGAGATATCATCCCTAGATTAATTGATGAAATTCCGATTTTGGCAGTAGCGGCAGTATTTGCTGAAGGTACAACCATTATTCGGGATGCTGAAGAGTTGCGAGTTAAAGAAAGCGATCGCATTACTGTAATGGCGCAACAACTCAATAAAATGGGAGCGCAAGTGACCGAATTACCCGATGGGATGGAAATTACTGGCGGTACTCCTTTGGTGGGTACTGATGTAGATAGTCATACAGATCATCGCATTGCCATGAGTCTAGCGATCGCGGCTTTAGTATCCAAGGAAATCACCACAATTCACCGTGCAGAAGCAGCTGCGATATCTTATCCCAACTTCACGGCTACCTTACAACAAGTTTGTAGCTGAATTGAATGAAAATTCTTTTTGTGTCTTAGTGCCTTAGTGGTTGAAGATTTGTTAACCACGAAGACACTAAGACACCAAGTATTTTAAAAATTGAGGGATGAACAATATTAATCACGCAAACATTTGATCGCGGTTATGAGGTGCATCAAAATCAATCACAGGCCCTTTGGGTACAATGCGTGTGGGATTCACTTGAGGATGACTTTTATAATAATGCCGTTTGATGTGGTCAAGATTACAAGTTTCTTTAACTCCCGGAAATTGGTAGAGGTCTTTGAGATAATTCCACAGATTAGGATACTCTACAATTCTGTGTAGATTACATTTGAAATGCACATAGTAAACAGCATCAAAACGAAATAGAGTAGTGAACATACACCAATCTGCTTCAGTAATTTGATCCCCACAAAGATAACGCTGTTTTGTTAATATTTTTTCCCAGTAATCAAGAGCCGCAAATAATTCTGTTACTGCCTCATCATAAGCTGATTGACTAGTAGCAAATCCAGCCCGATACACACCATTATTTATGGGTTGATAAATAGTATCAATTGTTTCATCAATTACTTTTTGTAGAGGTGCTGGATAAAAATCGATATCTTTCTGAGCAAAGGTATTAAATTCTGTATCCAACATGCGGATAATTTCGCGGGACTCGTTATTGACAATTGTCCCGGTTTGTTTATCCCATAAAACTGGGACTGTGACTCGTCCTGTGTAGTTAGGTTCAGCCTTGAGATAAAGTTGCCAGAGATATTGTGTACCGTTAACAGTATCAGGAATACTCCCCGGCTCTTCGCTAAATTCCCAACTATTTTGATCAATTTCTGCTGCAACTACCGATAAACCAATGGCATTTTCTAGCCCTTTTAACTGGCGCATAATTGCAGTGCGACATGCCCAAGGACAAGCCCAAGAAATATATAAATGATAGCGTCCTGGTTCGGCTTTAAATCCACTGGAGCCATCGGCTGTAATGTGCTCGTGGAAAGTAGTTGATGGACGAACAAATCTACCTTGGGAATCTTCTTGATCCCGTTTTGATATCCATTTACCCTCTTTGAGGATTCCCAAACCCATATTTATCTCCTGAGTAACAGTCAACTAATTGAGATTATTGACTAATCAGCATTGAGGATTTTTGGTACTTTGAAAAATTCGCCTTCTTGTTCAGGCGCACTGTTGAGGATGGCTTCGCGGTCAGGATAAGGCTGCAAGTCATCTGCTCGTGTCACATTGCTGACATCAATTGCCCGTGTTGTGGGAAGTACATCACTTACATCTAGTTCATTCAGCTGTTCGATATAACCTAAAATACTTCCTAGCTGAGTGGTGAATTGCTCTTCTTCTTCTGGTGTTAATTCTAAACGAGCGAGAAGGGCTACTTTACGAACTTGTTCACGATCAATCATGGTTAAGTTAAGAGTCAATGGTTAATATTCAAGAGTCATTAGTCAATAGCTCATGACTAATGACTAATAATTAAAAGAATATGTCAACTTGCGATCGCCCGGTGGTCTTCAGCCAGTTTTGGGCTTCTATATAGTTATTGGGAGCCATGCGAATAGCTCTAATCCAATAATCGGCTGCTTGGTCAAACAGTGCTTCGCCAGCGTCGTTATCCCCGTCTTCTTTAGCTTTCTCGCCTTGGTAATGGTAAATTACGGCGATGTTATTCAAAGCTTGAGGCATACGTGGATTCAACTCAATTGCTTGATGATACAGTTCTAGAGCTTTGCGATGGTCGCCGTTACTAGCGTAGATTAGCCCCATATTGTAGAGAATATAACCGCGATCGTTCGGGTCTTCTTCTAGCGATAGGGCTTCTTCGTAGTTTTCTAGTGCTTCGGCATATTCCCCTTCTGCCTGAGCTGACATGCCATCTCGGTAATAAACAAACGCTTCTTTAGCTTTTTTGTTAGCTGGCAGGAGCTTTAGGATAAGATCCGCCATGACTGTAAAAGATTTATCAACAAAGTTATCGTTTTTCTGCGTTCTTGGCATATTTGTCTCTGATTGATTGGGCATCCCTTCGACTACGCTCAGGGCAAGTGGGCATTGAGCATTGGTTCTTATTTTCTTCATCTCCCCCTGCCTCCCCTGCTTCCTCTGCTTCTTTCCCCTAGTACTCTCAATAGTTAATTTAACTGATTTGAGGGGTCATTCTTCTCGCTCAGGGGCGTAATACATTCTGAACTGTTGTGTTGAGCCTTGTTAACCAAGGTGCTGACTGGGTATGCAGTCATTGCTGTTTCTGGATAGGGCTGCAATAGCTGCTGTAGTGGTTCGGGTGTTTGTACTTGGGTATCTAGCCACAAATCGTAATATTTGGGAGCAATAATTACTGGCATGCGATCGTGGATTGGTTGCAGTAGTTCATTGGCTGCTGTTGTCAAAATTGTACAAGAAATTATTTCTTCTTGTTCTGGCGTTTCCCATCTTTCCCACAACCCTGCAAAGCCGAAGGGTTGCCCATCTTGCAACCGAAAATAAAACGGCTGTTTCTTGCTTTTTTGGCGTTGCCATTCATAAAAGCCATCAGCTACGACTAAACAGCGTCGGCGCTTGAAAGCTGAGCGGAAAGCAGGTTTTTCGGCAACAGTTTCGGCTCTAGCATTAATTAGCTTTGCCCCCATGCTGGAATCTTTTGCCCATGAAGGAATTAATCCCCAGCGGAACTGTTGAAATTCACGCTGATCTTTTTCGGGGTTATGTAGCACTGTTGCCACCATTTGCGTAGGTGCAATGTTATATTGAGCCGCCAAATCTGGGATTTGCTCTACATGGAAAACTTGGGCTAATGCTGCTGCTGACTGGTTTAAAGTAAATCTTCCACACATACATTTATTTCCGCTTACTGAATAAAAATAAACTTTTAAATATAGAGATAAATAATACTATTGTTTTTTATTTTCTCAGATAATTCTGTCTTTTAGGTAGATACATAAAATAAATAAAAATATCCTGTTATGAAAGAATAGTTTTGTAAGATATTGTATTTTAGTCCCTCAATATTTAACATATTGTGAACATGGAAACGCTGCGATTGTACGATTTTTTACCCTCTGGCAATGGTTATAAGATACGTCTTTTATTAACACAAATGGGTATGCCCTTTGAAAGGATAGAGATTAACATTTTGAAGGGAGAGACTCGAACACCGGAATTTTTAAGTAAAAATCCCAACGGTAAGATACCAGTTTTAGAAATTGCATCTGGAAAGTACTTGTCAGAATCAAATGCTATATTGGTGTATTTGAGTGAATACACAGAATTTTTACCTTACGATCGCTTTTTAAGAGCGCAAGTGTTTCAATGGTTATTTTTTGAACAATATAGTCATGAACCTTTTATTGCTACATCACGCTTTTTGACTTCTATTTTAGGTAAAGCTAAGGAGTATCATGCAGCAATAGAGCAAAAACGTGAACCAGGTTATGCAGCATTAAAAGTTATGGAAAATCATTTAATTTCTCATACCTTCTTTGTCGATGAACGTTACACTATTGCCGATATTGCCTTATTTGCTTATACTCATGTTGCTGATGAAGGTGGGTTTGATTTGGCGAAATTTCCTGCTATTCAAGCTTGGATAGAACGCATCAAAGCTCAACCTAGTTATATAAGTATTACGCAAGATAAATCAGCTGATATAACAATCTAATTTGATTCATAAATCACTTGATACTCCTGACTTTTTAATTTTGAATGCTACAGTTAAATATCTGTATCAATTTCAATTAGCTTTTGTCGAGAAGATAAACCTACCTTAATTATGATATGAGATTTAGGTACATCAAATTTTTTAGACAATAGTTTAATTAACTCTTCATTCGCTTTACCATCTACTGGTGGAGATTTTAAATGTACAATCAGGCTACCATCAGGTTGTTCTGTAACTTTTTGCTGTTTTGAGTTAGGTTTGACTTTAACTTTTTTTTGCATAACCTATTCTTTGTAACTGTCGCAGCGATACCCAACCTAAAATACAACCCAATACATAATGAGGAAAATCCCACCAAGCAAAGGTAGTACCCAGCAACCATTTACCTATTAATGTAGCGCGAATTTCTTGCAATAATGGCGGATGCCAAAGTTGTAAAAATTCCAGGATACAGGTAATGATCAAAACCCATAAAGGAATTTGCTTTACAGCTACTCGACTCCTAAAAAACCAAAATGCAAATAGACACCAAAATATTTCGTAAAATACCGCTGCTCCATAGTTATTAAACCATTGATGGGCAAGACCGGTGTAGTACTTAAAGAAAAAACCCATCACTACGACGATTAGTAGAGACAGGATAATAAATATTGCTTGCTTACGGTTTCGGAGCATTATTTTAAAGTTTAAGACTAAGGAAAATTTTAGTCTCTCCAATGCTCCCTCTCAATAATTCGTAATCTAGAATCTTAATTACGAATTACGAATTACGAATTACGAATTACGAATTATGGATATCTTCTACTACCAGCACCCACCACACCAATTTTGTGGCGATAGGAGAGTTCAGCGCCGAACCAGCCAGAAAGGCTAGTAAGTGTACCAACAATCAGCGAAAGTACTAATCCCCAAGGTAGTATACGTGCTTCAGCATCACCTACACGAAGGAGAAAATTGACAAGTGTCAAAACGAGTATAGAGACGTTAAGAATCAAATGCGTCCAACCGGCGCTGCGCTTGCGGACTCGTTCAATTTTCAAAAAGTCGGTGATACCAATCAGCGATGCTAGAACGCCTCCAGCTAATCCTAGTCCGATTAACCATAAAGAAGCCCTAGCCCAGAAAAAATCGTGAGTTAACCAATAGCCGAAGTCGCTTCCTAAGGCGGCGGCTAAAAAGGCTATAGGAAAAATCACAGTTAAAGGGTGTAAAGGATGTCCTGCGATTGCTACTGTACTAGGTACGCCACTATCAATATACTCACTGTCGTTACTTTCAATAATTGGTGGAATATTTGGGAAAGGTGTGGAACTTGTTTGTGCTTGTGTATCGGTAGTTTCCATGATTCAGTATCCTAATATTGCGGATCAGTTTTTATATCTACATCTAAATTTTCTACTTCATCTAACTGGCTAGATAAACCTATTTCTGCGGCTTTATTCAGCGTCTGCTCTCCTAAATCAGGACTGTCGGACATGATGATTTGATCTCCTGTTTGAATATCCTTGAGTCAATGTAAGAAACTAAACTTAAAAAATTATCTATCTAGGGATGGAGTACAGATGAAATAGCTATCTATCTAAAAGGATAAGTATAAGTATTGATGCTAAACAAAGATAGTTTCTATATCCAGAGTTAAAAAGTAATCGTTCAAAAGAAAGAGGAAAAATTCATAAAACTTATGGCAACCTGAAATAAGCAATGATATGAACACTTTTCCGAGGAGAACTTCAAATGGTATCTACTTTAGATGATACAAAGCGCAATGCTATTGGTGAAAAATTAGCAGACATAAAAGTAATTCAGCAGTTAATCATTGAAAATGAACAACTGTTTTCTAAAGAATCAACTGATAGCGAAATCTCGGATCGCATTCGCAAGATGCTTGATGATGATCAAAAAAACCTGGGCGTTCTGGAAACTGTAATCGTTCAATATGGCATTCAAAAGGAGCCGAAAAATACAGTTAAAGAAATGGTGGAAAAAATTCGCCAACTCATGAAAGGCTCTAAATTAAGCTTGTATGAAAAAGTATTCCAGCACGAATTGCTGAAACACCAACAAGTAATGAGTGGAATAATTGTACATAAGGCAGCACAAAAAGTTGGTGCTGATGTGATGGCAGCAATTACCCCTTTAAATACCGTTAACTTTGAAAATCGCGCTCACCAAGAACAACTCAAAGGTATTTTAGAAGTTTTGGGTGTTCGTGAACTGACTGGACAAGATGCAGATCAAGGAATTTGGGCAAGAGTCCAAGATGCTATGGCTGCATTTAGCGGTGCAGTAGGTAGCGCTGTTACCCAAGGCTCTGACAAACAGGATATGAATATCCAAGATGTCATCCGCATGGATCACAACAAGGTTAATATTCTGTTTACCGAACTGTTGCAAAGCAAAGATTCCCAAAAGATCCAAGAATACTTTGGTCAAATCTATAAAGATTTAACTGCTCACGCTGAAGCTGAAGAAGAAGTAGTTTACCCAAGAGTACGTTCTTTCTATGGTGAGAATGACACTCAAGAACTGTTTGATGAACAAGCCCAAATGAAGCAAGAAGTAGAGCAAATTAACGCTCTTAACCCTTCTTCATCTCAGTTCAAAGATAAAGTTAAACAGTTAATGGATGCTGTTGGCGACCATATTCGTCAAGAAGAAAGCACAATGTTTGCTGCAATTCGCAACAATTTAAGCTCTGACCAAACTGAGCAAATGGCTACACAATTTAAAGCTGCTAAAGCCAAAATTCAAGAGAGATTAGGCAAGCAAGCAGTTAAGTAAATGAAACAGCGCTGTAAGCGTTAGTCTCAAAAATAACTAATTGTGGGAGTGGGCGAAATGCCTACTCCCACAATAGTATAATTTATAAAGTCTAATATCATTCTGGTTGAGTCGTTAGGGACTTGCGTAAAAATAAAGTGCCAGTAGACCGAGTTTCGACACTTCGACTATGCTACTTCGGCTACGCGGCAGTTGAGCGCAGTCGAAACCCGATTAGTTGGGACACTATTAATCCGCAGATCCCTTATAATAAAAAACCTTTGAACCGCAGAGACGCAAAGAGTGCTGAGAGAAGATTCAATTAAGCCCAGCTTCACAAAAAAACAGTACTAGATATTACTTTCCACAACTATCTATATATGTATAAATAAAAAAGGTAATTTTTAGATAATTCCATCTCTAGATCCACGTAATTGAGATTTAAAAACGCTAACACTGAAAAGGAGTTTTATCAGTCCTTAAAACTGACTTTTAATCGAAAACTCCCAGTCTGAAAAAAAACAAAATACAAAAGAGTACACTAAATGACAACTTCTACAGACCGTGATCAACAACTTAAAAAGCTGTGTGAACTAATAGCAGACATTGACTGTGGCATGTTGACTACAGTCGAAGAAGATGGTAGCTTGCATAGTTGCCCAATGTCCAAAAATAGCGAGATTAATTCTGACGGTACACTTTGGTTCTTTATTTATCGTAGTTCTCACAAGGTAGCTGAAATCGAACACAATCAGCAGGTAAATGTGAGTTTCTCATCACCTGATCAACAGCGATATATTTCTCTATCAGGTACAGCACAACTGGTACAAGACCGCAATAAAATGCAAGAAAAATGGCAACCAAAACTACAAACTTGGTTTCCCAAAGGTTTAGATGAACCCGATATTGCTTTGCTCAAGGTGAATATTAATCAAGCTGATTACTGGGATAGTAGCTCAAGCTTTAAGCCACAAGTAATTAATCTGTCAACTCTATCACAACGCTAATCTGCGGAATTTTGAGACTTTTTCCCTGGCTGTAATACGTTATAATTTAGCGATCGCCTTTGGCTTTTAAACAATGCACGCTCGAAAAATGCAATCACTGGGCGATCGCTGATAAACAGTCAAAAAGCCTTATTTATAAAGGAAGGCAGGAAGCAGTAGGAAAACTGCCTTCTTACGACTCACTCAAGGCCAACTTTTGTGAAATCGATAAATGGTGCGTCTAGCACAGGGTTCATTCGACGGTTTTTGCCTTTGCTCAATTAGTTAATTAATTATCAGTCAGCAGTTACTGACTACTGGCTACTGATAATATTAGTGATTACACTTGATTCTTATACAAGAGTGCAATCATAACGAATAGACACTAATATTTTGATAGTACTCTGATTGTTACTTGTTGCAAATGTGATTACATTTACGAACTTCTGCCCTCAATTTAATATAGGGTGAATTTCTACTAGGCTTTGCTATAGGCTCTACTTTAAGTATGACTAGCTTTTCTCCTGGTTGTAGTTCATTGAGTATCTCCGAAGCAAAAGATTTTTCTTTTCTTAGATTTACAATGTATTTAACGGTTACTATTGCTCCTGTTGATGGAACAACAGGAGGATCAATACTAGGGTATTCTTCAATTTTTTCTTCTTGAATAACTAGTGGTTTTCCAACAGATAAACTACCTGAGCTCTTTTTAACTATACCTAACCATATCCATCCCTCATATTTTACTTTTTTTGTTGAGTCTATAAAAGAATTAGATTCTGAGAAAAAACGTTCAAGTATATCTAATTTTTGAGATATTAGGCTTATGCTTACACCACATAATGCAATTAAAATAATTAGTCTAATAGGCATCTTGTTTACTCTACGATGCCGACGAGTGATTGATGATTTAAATAAATATAAGTATATTGGTTTTGTTACGTGCAACAAAGCATTTGCGGCAGCCTTTAGAACAGGAATTATAACTTCTTTAGTCTGCTGAACATATTTTTTAATGTGGAAGATAGGGTCGGTAAGTTCCTCGGCTTTTTGCTTGATACCTTGAGCAATATTAACAAAAGCATTATCATACGGATTCCAGGAAGTAACAGGTCTTTCACCTTCTGGTAAAGCAGTAAGATTATCTAATGCAACTTTCCAAGTATCAAGCACGGGGCGAAGGAGAATAGGAATAACGCGGGCTTGTCTAGCCCTATGCCGTTGCATAGCCTGTTTTATTAAAACTTCCCAGTGATAATCGGAATCCATAAAATCCGAACTAATTAGCACCAAAATTATATCAGCTGTTTTTAATTGCGTATCAATCTCTACTTCCCATTCTTTCCCAGGGCTAATCATACCTCTGTGCCAGCTAGTAATCACGCGATCACGCTCTAAGCCTCTAAGATGTTTTTCTAATTTTTGCCGCATTTGTTCATCTTCAACAGAGTCGGAGCAGCAGTAAAAAACTTTTACAAGCTTAGTTGCCGACATTGATATTATTACCTATTAATGTGAATTAATTATGACGTTTCTATTAAAAATATTTATTTTTAGTTACTGATCATCTATTTAATTCTAATAATGCAGTTTTAATGAATAAATTTTTATACATTTTCTGATAATTCTTTTGCTGCTATCCGAATACCTTTAGCAACGCTTAAAAATGCGTCATTACGATTTCCCCATTTTTTCACAGGTTTACCGCGTTCAGGCAGGGCTTGAAGTTTTCCAAATGGCGCATTTATCCAATCAACAGATTCAAGAATTACTGGGATAACTCTAGCTTCTTGAGCTTCATGCCGTTCCATAGCCCGTTTTACTTCAACATCCCAGCAATAATTTGAAGACATAAAATTTGGACTAATAAGCAGTAAAATTATATGGGATGTATTTAAATTAGTATCTATCTCATTTTGCCATTCTTTTCCTGCTCCAATTTTTCGGTCATGCCAGTCTGTAATTACTCCTTCTCGTTTCAAACTACTAAGATGTTTTTCTAGCTGCTCTCGTAACTTTTCATCTTCGTGAGCATAAGAATAAAACACTTCTATAGCTTGATTAGGTTCCACTGACATAAATTTATTACTGATTATAGGCACATCATCGTTAAAACGCTGCATGTCAATTTCTGTAGTTGGTAATTCTAACTTAGGGACAACAATAGAAGAAAGAGACAGAGAATTTAGTTCTATTTGTCTCTGAAAAATCTGCTGTTTTATTTCTTCTATATCATCATTAAGCTTGCATTTACGACGTGGATCATCTTCAGAACGTCGCCTGTCTTCTAGTTCTTTCAGCAGCTTAAAATCTTCGCGCAATTGTTCTTCAAGATGTTTATATAAATCCATTGCTTACTTCTTTCGTAACTTTGTTAACAAGCGTTTCCAGGCTAATTTGACATTGAATCCGCTTCCTATTTCCAACTCACCTTCGTAATCAATAAGAAAAGGAACTATAGGCAGAGTAATTTTTAGTTTATGCTTGGTATCTAACTCAGGCGCTTTGATAATTTCAGCAACTACTGCCTGACTAGGAGGTAGAGAAGGGATTTGTTTTTCTAATACTGCTAACATCTCCTGCATTTCTAGTTCCGACAATTGATTTCCTTCTAATGCATCCACTAACGTCTGTGTTATGGTCAATTGTGTCTGGCTGAATTGCTTTGCAATTGATGCAATCATGGCTTTTTCAGCATCATCATAGCGATTTAACAATGTTTGTCGCATTTGATAAAGCTTTTCAGAGACATCGTCCTGACCATTCAACAAAATATCTAACTTAGCATCTATCTGATACAACTGTATTTTTACACTCTGTATATTTGTGACTGATTCATCATTAGTTATAATTTCTTGAAGTTCGTCATATTCTTGCTGGTAGAGAGTTGCTGACTCTCTCAATTGCTTAATATCATGGCGATATGCAGCTTTAACACGAGGATTAGTTTCGTAGCGTAGTGCATCCTCAAATTCCTTAAGCAACTTGAAGTCTTGATCAATATTGTTCGCTAAATCTTGAAGTCTTTGCTTGAAGATTGAAGAAATCACGATTGGGGTTTTGGTTAGCAAGTTAGTGACTTATATTACATTAACATCTTTTACTTCTGAAGTAACTATACTCTATTTCATTTTATTCTAAGCTTCACCATAACTATCTTCTTTGCTTCATCCACGGTTATCTCTGCCAGCCCAAACTGTTCGATTACGCCGAAATATATTGTGGAAATGCATTAGAAAAAAACGGCGTTACTGAATTTAAAGTATAAAATTACAAAGTCAAGTGTTTAAACTCTTATTCTCTGCGCCTCTGCGTCTCTGCGTGTTGGCGAAGCCCGGTAAATTCATCCCTAGATTCGGCACTAAAAAATTAGAGTTACACGCTACTACCGTACCTCAGAATTATTCTACATGGTCTTGAAGTGAACCAAGGCTTATGTGAAAATTGGAGTCTTTCGCATCACAGCCTAAACTTTTGAGGAATCGATCAATGGCGCGTTTAGCACTGCTGAGTGTATCTAACAAAACTAATTTAATAGACCTAGCCCGTAGCTTGGTGGAAGAATTTGACTTTGATTTAATCAGCAGTGGGGGAACAGCCAAAACCCTGAAAGATGCTGGGCTACCAGTGACAAAAGTGGCAGATTACACAGGTTCACCAGAAATTTTAGGCGGTAGGGTAAAAACTCTGCATCCCCGGATTCACGGCGGAATTTTAGCACGTCGAGATGTCGCTAGCGATGTCACAGATTTAGAAAATAACCAAATTCGCCCGATTGATTTAGTAGTAGTGAATCTTTATCCTTTTGAGGAAACTATTGCCAAACCAGGGGTGACATTAGCTGAAGCTGTGGAACAGATTGATATTGGTGGCCCGGCAATGTTACGGGCATCATCAAAAAATTTCGCCCATCTCACAGTATTATGCGATCCGGCACAGTATGATGAATATTTGCAAGAGTTGCGGCAAAATAACGGGGAAGCATCTCTAGAGTTTCGCCAGAAGGCTGCTTTGAAAGGCTTTTTGCATACTGCTAGTTACGATCAAGCGATAGCGCAAGCGCTGACTTGTCAGTTCGCATCTTACCTATCTAATACACAGCAATACAATCTTTCAGGACAGCAATTACAATCTCTACGCTACGGCGAAAACCCTCACCAACCCGCCGCTTGGTATCAAACTGGCACTACCCCAACAGGATGGACATCTGCAAAGATACTCCAAGGTAAGGAACTTAGTTACAACAATTTAGTTGATTTAGAAGCTGCACGCCGAATTATTGCTGAATTTACAGATACCCCAGCAGCCACAATTATCAAACATACCAATCCCTGTGGTACGGCGTTAGGAAATACCCTTGTCGAAGCATACCAAAAAGCTTTTAATGCTGATTCTATTTCTGCTTTTGGGGGAATTGTCGCCCTCAACCGTTCTATTGACGCTGCTACCGCCGGCGAATTAACTAAAACGTTTTTAGAATGTGTGGTTGCACCCAGTTGTCAACCTGAGGCTGAAGAAATTCTGGCTAAAAAATCCAAAGTCAGGGTTTTGACTTTAGCAGATTTGCATAGTGGCTCCAAAGATACTATAAAGGCGATCGCAGGTGGTGTTTTAGTCCAATCTGCTGATGACATTGT
>JBBSOP010000086.1:0-12629 GCA_038259655.1 Chroococcales cyanobacterium | reverse complement strand
GATGTTTTTATCTGTGATATTGCTATGCCTGGTGAAGATGGCTACACCTTGATTGGCAAGGTACGTTTACTGAAAAACGATAAACTTGGACAAATCCCCGCAATTGCTTTAACTGCTTATGGCGATAGTGAGGATCGTACTCGTGCCTTAGAAGCGGGTTTTAACACTCATGTTGCTAAACCAGTTGACCCAGGAGAATTAGTTGTGATCATAGCAAATTTAGTTGCTTCTTGTAGAGCTTAATAAGTTTGCTGTTCGACTTTGGCTATTTCTAGCATGGTCTTTAAAACTGAATCTGGATTCAGACTGATAGAGTCGATTCCCTGTTCAACTAAAAACTGGGCAAATTCTGGATAATCACTAGGTGCTTGTCCACAAATACCAATTTTGCGCTTATGCTTTTTCGCAGTTTGAATAACCATTTTTACCATTTGTTTAACTGCTGGACTGCGTTCATCAAATAACCGCGCCACCAATGCCGAATCTCTGTCTACCCCTAGTGTCAACTGAGTTAAATCATTGGAACCAATCGAGAATCCATCAAATACAGCTGCAAATTCTTCAGCCATAATCACATTACTGGGCAATTCACACATGACATAAACTTGTAAGTTATTGACACCTTGCTGTAAACCATTTTTTGCCATCTCTGCTAACACCAAACGCCCTTCATCAGGAGTTCGACAAAAGGGAATCATCGGGATGACGTTAGTCAAACCCATTTCTTGCCGTACCCGTTTGATAGCTTCGCATTCGAGGGCAAAAGCTTCTCTATAGCCTTCGTCATAATAACGCGCCGCCCCTCGCCAGCCTAGCATCGGGTTTTCTTCGTTGGGTTCAAACTGTTGACCACCTAACAAATTGGCATATTCATTACTTTTAAAATCTGACATTCGCACAATTACAGATTTGGGATAAAATGCCGCAGCAATTCTACCTATGCCTTGGGCTAATTTATCCACAAAATACTGGGATTTTTCGTCATAAAGTGCAGTGATATTCGCAATTTTAGCTTTGACAAATTCATCTTTTAATTCATCAAAATGAATCAACGCCATTGGATGAATTTGAATTTGGTTAGCAATAATAAACTCTGTCCGCGCCAAACCGACTCCATCGTTAGGAATGGCAGATAAACTCAAGGCTTCTTGGGGATTACCAACATTCATTAAAATTTGGGTGCGGGTGCGAGGTAAGTTCTCTAAGGGAACTTCTTGAACTTCAAAGGGCAATAAACCTGCATAAACCTTGCCTTCTTCTCCTTCGGCGCAAGAAATCGTTACTTCTTGGCCAGTTTTCAATACATCCGTCGCATTGCTGCATCCCACGATCGCCGGCACACCCAATTCTCGTGCAATAATTGCTGCATGACAGGTGCGTCCACCAGAATTAGTCACAATTGCACTGGCACGTTTCATAATTGGTTCCCAGTCAGGGTCAGTTCTTTCTGTCACCAACACATCCCCAGGTTGGAACTGCTCAATTTTGCGTGCATCTAAAATTAGGTGGACTTTACCTTGACTAATTGCTTCCCCGACTGCACGCCCTGTTACAAGGGGGTCGGGAGTGGGGAGGGAGTGAGATTTTTCCCCATTGCCGATGCCCCATTCTTGATTTTCTAATAACAGGCGATAACTACGCAGCACATTTCCCGTTTTCTGTGACTGGACGGTTTCAGGACGTGCTTGGACTATAAACAATTGGTTGGTAATGCCATCTTTTGCCCATTCGATATCCATTGGGGTGTAAATACCGTGAACTTGGGAATAATGGTCTTCAATTAAACATGCCCAATGTGCTAGTTGTAAAATTTCGTCATCACTGAGGGCAAATTTACCTTTATCTGCGGTTGAGACAGAGACATTTTTGGTAAGTTTTGAGCCGTCATCATAGATCATTTTCAGTTCTTTACTGCCCAATTTTTTATCGATAATTGGGCGAAAGCCTGTTTTTAAAGTTGGTTTAAAAACACAGTATTCATCGGGATTGACGGAACCTTGAACAACGTTTTCTCCTAAACCGTAGGCGGCGGTGATTAATGCCGCATCCTTAAAACCGGTTTCTGTATCAATAGAAAACATCACCCCAGAAGTTGCTAAATCTGAGCGCACCATTTTCTGCACACCCACGGTTAAAGCAATGCTCAAATGGTCAAACCCCTTAGTCTGGCGATAAGAAATAGCCCGGTCAGTAAATAGAGAAGCAAAACATTTATGACAAGCTGCTAAAACTCCTTCTGCACCGACAACGTTAAGGTAGGTTTCTTGTTGTCCGGCAAAACTAGCGTCGGGGAGGTCTTCAGCGGTAGCACTGGAGCGAACTGCTACATCTGTATCTGTATTGTATTTTTCACATAGACTTTCGTAGGCTGCGGCGATCGCCTCTCGTAATTCTACAGGAAATGGCGTATGTATTAACAGCGATCGCGCTTTTTTTCCCCTCAGTCGTAAATTTTTAATATCCTCAACATCCAAATCTCGAAACAGTTCTCGTAACTTTGCTTCTAACCCCGCTGATTGGATGAAATAACGATAAGCATAAGCAGTGGTAGCAAATCCGGTGGGAACTTTCACACCTTGGGGTGTCAGTTGTTGAATCATTTCCCCTAATGAGGCATTTTTACCACCAACTAGGGGGATGTCAGCAATGCCAACTTCATCAAACCAGAGAATAAGCGATCGCTCTTTAGAAGATTGAGCTAAAGTGTTTTGAGATACCGTAACCATCTGTATTACCTCTCAAGTATATGCTCTGGTTATAAGTGCGTAATTGCTAGTAAGGATATTGTTTTCCCTATTCAATTTTAGATTTCAATTTTGGGATTGTGCCATTAAATGCCATGTTTTCGTTAATAACAGCTAACATTTTCCGAGATAATGGCTATATAAGAACCTGAGATGTAATGCAAAATGGCGCAGCTAGAAAGACTATTGAAAATGGCAGAAGATGAGCTAACACAGTACAGCACCGATGCCCGTAAAATCGAGAAACTGCGCCGTAAAATTGGTTTATCAGTATCAGCAGCAGAACAGCGGCAAGTCAAATCAGAATTATTAGCTACTATGCAACCTAGCACAATTACTCAAATTGTGGAAGACCAAAGACAAGTACTAGCTTTACCATTTTGGGGAATTGCTGGATTGGGCTTGTTATTTGGAATTTCGTTAAATCAACCCCTAGCCTTGTTAACCGCTGTAGGTGGGAGTGTAGCTGCTTTCAAAATTCAGCAATGGGGTTGGCGATTGCAAGCAAAACGTTTATTGTTAAAAACATTTGCAGATATTGAAACACGTATTAAGCAGCCGTCATAAAAAACCTTTTGGTCTTAGTATCTCGGTGGTTAAAGATTTATTAACCACTAAGGCACTAAGACACAAAGTATGGTGGTATTTTTTATTTAATAGTATTTTGTGCCGAATCGAGAATGCCACTTTGGATCATTAGTTGAGGCCAAACTAATAAGAAAAAACCCATCCATACCAATAGAGGAATTGCAACCAGTACTGTTAACCAGATTGTCTTAAATAGTAGCCAACTGCCACTAATTAGCGTCACGCCTGTAAGTAAAATCGACCAAGGCTGACACCACCAAGGTTTGTAGTTCCAAGGATTTAGAGGCTTTTGTTCAGACATTAATTTGATTGGGAAAATTTATAAATTGTTTTTTCAAAATCTTAAGTAATTTTAGCGCTTTAATTGTTCTTTCCATGCTTCCAAGGTGATGTATTTGTTATCTATCACATCTAAAACATCAATGACACCACTTGTACTCAAGACACGGAACCAATAAACTGTGGAATTATGATCTGGTTCATCCTCAAAGATTCTAACTTTGTAGTAAGGATCATCAGGAGTAGGAGAACCATAGACGATCGCAGCAACTTTTATACTACCCTTAGAAAGTCGCTCAATTTCCTTTGCTTTGCGTTGCACTTGTGGCAGCTTCCAAACTGAGTTTAGGGCAGTTTTTTCATCAATCTTTGTAATAGCCTGAGAAATCGTCTGATTGGTATATTTTTCTAACTCAGGGAACAGTTGGGAAGAATTTAGCTCCATCTGCACATGATCTCTAGGAATTTGAGTAAGGTCTGAGTGATTTGTTACTCCTATTAGCAAAGAAGTCATAAGAGGATACCAAATTAATCTTGTCATGAAGCCATTCCTAAACGTTATCTGTTTCTCGGTTAGCCTGCAAAAGGTTACTGCATAACATATCTAAAATAGATTATTAGTATGTTGGTAACAGAGAAACTTTAGTTTAACAGATTAAAAATGATCCCGCTGATGGTTAGTAGAGGGATATATAAGGACAACTGATGATTTTAGACACTACGGGATGAATTTATTCTGTGTACCATACTTGTAGCGATCGCTCAACAGTATTTTTAAGATTCCAACCAGTTTTCTAAATACAAATTTGGTATATTTTCAAAATCTTTAATGTTGTTAGTAACAATAGCATCATTACGAGAATGAGTGACGGCAGCAATTGCGTCTATTACTTTACTGATGATTTCTGCTCACGCAAAGACGCATACGCAAATATCACATCTGTTCTTTTACCCATTTGCGAAAGGCTCTAAGTGCTGAACTTGTTCCTGTTGTTCGCGCCATTTCTATAAATCGGGTAATGAGTTCAATAATAGGGAAATTAGGAAATATCAAGCTTGTCTGAGACTTGACATATTGCTCACCTTGCAGCAAGTTAATTTCTACATTGCCGTTTTCATACCGCCAGATTTCAGGTATTTTTAACGCTTCGTAAGCACTAATTTGAGTTTTAGAGGTGACATCAATTTCAATTGCTAAATCGGGAGGAGGATCAATAGTTAAGTCAATCCTGTCTTTGCCAATCATCAACCTATAGTTTTGAATGTAAAAACAATCATCGGGTTCAATACCTGCGGTTTTATCTTTGCGCTTAAAGGTGGTTGAACCTAAAGACTCCCAGTTGAGGTTGAGTTCATCTAGTAAGGCTTTTACCAAGTCTCCAATTATCACCTTTGCTCGTTCATGTTCTGGTAACGGAGCCATAATTTCTAGCGTTCCTTGGCTGTATGCTACTCGACTCCCGCGATGCTCTCCTAATTCGTTGAGAATTGCTTCAAATACCTGCCAACTAACATCTTCTAGTATTATTCGTTGTCCTGGGGGGACTCGAATTTGTCGGAGTTGTAACGTAACCATGATGATGTTGAAGTTGAAATAATTTAATTAGGGCTTGCTGAAATTTTAAATCAAATGCTCAGATCCCCGACTTCTTTAAGAAGTCGGGGATCTTGTTGTTCACGAAATCAGCCTTTGAACTCCAACGTTGTACCTTTTAGCCTCAACAAACAAATATATCTCACCATTCCTGAATTTACAGGGGTGAGCGTGTAGTAAAATTTGCTCAACCTTGTAAAATTACACATGGCTTTAGACTTTTCTGGGCAAAATCTTCGAGGACGCAACTTCAAAGGTAGGAAAGACCTTGCGGGTGCAAACTTTAGCTATGCCGACATCCGAGGGGCAAAGTTCACTAATATTAATTTGACAGGTGCAAATTTCAGCCACGCCAAAGGTGGAGTACAACTTTATTCGACAATTTTATTAATCCTTATCTTGTGGTTTTTGTCAGGGCTGTCAGGAGTTATTTGGTATTTAAATGGTTTTTTTGTTTTACGAATATTTAACACCCCCGGCTTAGAGAACCTGATTGGGATTTTGACTTGCTTAATTCTATTAATTGGCTTCTTCACAATTTACCAAGGAATAGAAGCTAGTCTCAAAACTTTCTCTGCAACCGTAGCTATTACTTTAATCTTTGCGTTAACCTTAATTGCATCTGGAGCCTTCGTCTTAGGCTTCGTCGGAGTCTTCGTTTTAGCTGTAGCTGTTGCCGGAGCCTTCGCTTTAGTTGAAAACTTTATCTTAGCCGTAGCCACTGCTGCATACAAGACAGCAGTAATGTCAGCGGTATCGCTGGGGGTGGTTCTGTTGCTAATCTCGGAACCATCAGCGGTAATGTGAATATTGCCCTCAATCAATTACCCGATGCGCCAGAAGCAGATAAACCAGGAATTAAAGAACTGTTATCGCAATTGCAACAGGTAATTTCCCAGTCCTCAGATTTGCCAGAAACAGACAAAGCTGATGCATTGTTACAAATACAAACTTTAGCAGAAGCAGGTAAAAATCCTCAAGAATCCACCAAACAAAAGACGGCAAAAAATGCCATCACCATGTTAAAAGGAATATTTTCCGGCTTACCTACTGTCACCTCGCTGATGGAAGCAGCTAATAAATTATTACCTGCGATCGCCAAGCTATTCGGTTTAGGATAATTTATACATTGGGTGGGCATAGGGCATAGGAAAATTCTTGCTCCTCTGCGTCTCTGCGCCTCTGCTTGATAAAAATCATCCCACATACAACGTCAAAAATTGCAGCATCTCTAAGATACTTTGCTCAGATATTGGGAATCATAAAGCTGTTTGGTAGCGATTTTTTATCTATAAGTATCGACAGATGGCAGATAGTTTTAGACGTTGCTTCTTTATAGTTCTATATAGTTTATACACCGAGTTGATTTCGGCAGTCATCTGTATACCGTTATCGGGAAGTAAGTTACAAGCTGCTCAACCAGAAGCCAAAATACAGGAGAAGCCAAAAATTGATGCATCTTCTCCTAACTTTCCGCATCCACCTATATTGATTGCAGCACCAGAAAACTTCAATCCCGGACTGCGATTACCGCCGCCAGCACCACCCAAACCAGCCCCAACTTCTACTGAACCGACAAAACCCTTCGCAGTTCTAGAAAATATCCAAACAGACTATCGTTATGACACAGATAACTTTGGTCAAACTAATTTATTTGTGGAACCAACGGCTCAGTTTCGCTTGAGTAATGGCAATAAAATACTGTTCAAGACAGGTTTTAACTATTTTGAACAACGTGGTGTTAAATCAGTTACTAATATTCCTTTACAAGTTGGATGGCAAGGAAAAATTGGGCAATTCACATTGCAAACAGCCGCTGGGATTGATTTATTCAACCGTTTACCCACAGCAATTAATCTCAATGCCAAGGTAGAAGTTCCAATTTCGCCGCCGCAAGTTTCGCCATCAGGTAAATTGCGATCGCTTGCCACACTCTCAGCTAATTTAGAACAAGGGCCTTACAAATCCAATGCCCGAACTTTAGAAAATCAAATTACAGTTTTGCGATTTGGCCCTGATTTATATTGGCAAATTGACCGCAATACAAGTTTTTTCTCTTCATTGCGCCTGGGGAATTACAACGATGGTAATTCTGATGTGCAGTCTTTTAATAGGCTAGAGCGCAAATTCGGACAGTTTTCTTTAGCGGCTAACTTATTTACCTGGAGTTACAGTCACGATTTAGAACGCACAAGCGGCTATTTTTCACCTCCAGATTTTTTAGTTTACAACGCTGAGATAGTGTGGGAAGGAGATATTGCTAATTTCCTGCGGTGTCGGCTATCTGCCAATCTCGGACAGCAGCGCCTCAAAGGACAATTTGACAACGCCAACACCTATCAAAGTCGTTGTACGGTGAAGCTATCACCCGATGTAGAAACAGATATTGGTTATAGCTTTAGTAATGTCCGCAATCAAGATACAGGGGGGAGTACCTATAGTGGTAATTCTTTAACCGGACAGTTGCGGGTGAAGTTTTAGGAGATAGGAAATCTTGGCTGTTAGTTAGATTTCAAAGGTGGGAAGAATGAAGCTTGGCAAAACACGCCAAATAACAGCAATTTCCTAAACTAGGCTTTAATAACTAACCATGAGTTCTGATTTTCAACCACCACCAAAAAGCTTGTCCTTACTAGCTTCTGTCGGAGGCATTGTCACGGCTGTAGCTGCGATCGCAATTTTCAATTTTTGGTCTAAGCAATTTACTCAAACATCTCCCACCGAAAAACCTCAAATATCATCAACATCCCAACCAGTTGTTCCGGCTCTAGATGCTGAAACAATTGCTAGTCTTGATGCCAAATCTGTAGTTTTACCCGGCCAAGCCGTCACTCCTAGCCAATTAACAGTAGCCATCACTCCTTATGTTGCTCCTGGTTCTGGATCTTTAACCCCAGAGGAAATTGCAACTGCACGTCAAGCTTGGTTATACTTCCAGCGCAACTGGAATGATGATACTGGCTTGGTCAATTCTGTTGATGGTTTTACTTCTGTGACTATGTGGGATCAAGCAGCTGCGATCGCCGCGTTAGTCAGTGCTAAAGAACTTAATATCATATCTGCGGCGGAATTTGAAGCTAAAATGAGTAAAACTTTGAAAACTTTGGCATCCATGCCTTTGTATAAAGAGGAACTGCCTAACAAGGTTTACAATTCCAAAACGCTTGTACCTGTAAATTATGGCCAACTAGAGAAACGTGAAGAAATTGGTTGGTCAGCCATCGATTTAGGACGAATGGCAATTTGGCTTAAAATTGTTGGAGCAAAGTATCCCCAGTTGCGATCGCAAACAGAAGCCGTCTGGAAGTATTGGCAAGTCAAACGTCTCACCAAAAAAGGTCAAATGTACGGTACTGCCGTTGTTAAAGGTAAAGAACAGTACAACCAAGAAGGACGTTTGGGCTACGAAAATTATGCTGCTTATGGTTTGAAACTCTGGGGATTGAATGTCAAAAAAGCTTTAGATTATCAGTCACACACTGCTTTTGTGAACCTTTACGGTGAAGGAGTTCCTTATGATCGCCGCGACTATCAAAACTCTGGCGCTAATAATTACGTCCTCAGCGAACCCTACATTTTAGATGGCATTGAAACTGGATTTCAAGCTTTGCCTAAAGTTTATGCCGATAGAATTTTAGCTGCTCAAGAGGCGCGTTATCAAGCCACAAAACAATTAACCGCCGTCACAGAAGACAACTTAGATCGCGCTCCTTACTTCGTTTATAGCAGCTTGTTCGTCAACGGCAAACCTTGGGCAACGATCACAGATACACAAGAAAATCACAACAATCTGCGGTTTCTCAGTACCAAAGCTGCGATCGGCTGGCACGTACTTTATCACACTGCTTACACCAACCAATTATTTGATTTTGTCCAAACAAATCTCAAATCCAAAGATGGCTGGTACAACGGTTTCTATGAATCTCTGCATCAGCCAAATAAAGCTCTTACGGCTAATAATAACGGCGTAATTCTAGAAAGTTTGTTGTACAAGCAAGTCGGACAGCCTCTCACTGTTTGGGCAGGAGTCAGAAGCCAAAAGTTAACTCTCAGAACCCAAACGGACTAAATACCGGAAAATCGTTTATCCCTTGCTATATTACCAAAAGCCCCACACTACAAAAAGGCGGTGCGGGGTTCAATACGGTTCGGATAAGCAGGGGAGGAAAGAGGGTTTCTTATTTACCAAAGAAATGGGTCTAAAGCCTCTGAAGCAGACGCTAAGCGAACGTCCTTCTAGGACGGCTTTAAAGTAATGAGTAATGAGTAATGAGTAATGAGTAATGAGTAAAAATTTCTTTTCTTCAACTTATTACTTATTACTTCTTACTTATTACTCCAGAATCCCCGACCGTTCACGGCGGGGAGGATGTCAATAATTCTTCTCTTCTCCCCCTGCTCTCCCTGCCTACCTCAACCAATAAATTCCTTAACCGAACGGTATTGGTGCGGGGGTTATTTAAATTGACAGCTTCTCAGCAGTAAATCTTACCAACTTAAGATTAGTTTTTCCACACTGTTTAGAAGCATAGATGCCCAAATAAATGGCTCTTTTTTAGCAGAGATAGTTTCTTTTAGCGTTCTAGATTGCAACTTCTTCGCGTTTGCAATCAAAAACAACCATGAAAGAAGAATTAGGCTTCATTTGTATTAGATGCTGCATGTAACCATCTGCATCGGAACGGCTACGAAAACGAGCAACGATTTCGCGTTGTGCATTAGGAAGTAAACGAGCGATCGCCCAAGAATTAAGACGCTCTTTGTAAGCGGCGGCCTGAGTTTCGGAATTGGCAGCTTGGTAATCAGTATTTTGTGGCATGATTATGTTATCCGTATTAATTTTCTCGAAGGGCGTTATTTAGTCTCTTGGCGGGGATGTACTAACGCCTTTTTTTTATGATGCTGCCACCTTGTTATTCGATTATTTAGAGATTGTCAATACTTAGTGCTACATTTGAGACAAACTAAGTTGCAACTTGCAGTTTGCTAAAAACTTCAAAGCCTTAAGTAGCAAATAAAAAAGTAAAAACAAACCTAAATCTAAAACGAGGGCAAGTATCATGTCTTAACTGTTTGTATCAATGGATGTAAGTAAAGCTAGTAACAGTGGTTTACAAGTTATAGCTGTCTTAAAAGATACAAAAGAAATTAGATTTCAAATAACAACTAACATATTTCCTTGTAGTTAATTGAGTGCGTAAGCGCAAAGAGAAGTCCGATGGCTGACTTCCGGCTCAGTGTTAGAGCCGCTTGTAGTCAGACATTGCACGGTTAATTTACTTCTCAATACACTCATTTTTTTTGATGTCCGGATATTTCCTTAAGTCAATTAATACTATCACCTTTATTAAGATATTTGAACATACATATTTTTTAAATGTTTGAATATCTTTTTAGGATTGCTATTAAGAATATTTCTATAGTATAGATATCAGTTTTTATTATAGAAATCAATTTATATAAATTAGTTAAAGTTTTTATGATATAATATGACCTCATTATTAATAAATAAAATTAATTAGCATTAATTGAGCCAAAAAATAGCTATTAAATTCGTATTTTTAGTAGATTACTACTATTTATTGGGAAGAATAATCAAGAGAATGATCGATAGAAAAAATTATTCTGTCTGAATCACAATCTTACCGAAATGAGCAGCACTTTTAAGGTAAGAATAAGCTTCTTTTACTTCTGTAAAAGCAAAAATTCTATCAATAATTGGCTGTAGTTCATGTTGAGCGATCGCTTGATTCATTGCCTCAAACATTTCTCTACTACCTACATAAATTCCCTGTACTGCTAAACTTTTGAAAAGTATGGACATGGGGTCAATCTCATTTCCTCTGCCTGACAACACCCCAATCAAGCTAATTCGTCCCCCAATTCTAGCTGCTTGTAATGATTTAGGTAAAGTTCCTGCGCCGCCTACTTCTACTACATGATCTACACCGATACGATTAGTTAGTTGATAAACTTGCTTTTCCCAGTCTGGCGTTGTTTTGTAGTTGATTGTTTGATCAGCACCCAATTCTCTAGCTCTTGCTAGTTTTTCATCACTACTAGAAGTGATAATCACCCTAGCGCCATTAATCTTGGCTAACTGGAGGGCAAACATGGAAACGCCACCAGTACCAAGCAATAAAACACTATCACCTGCGCTAAGATTGCCTTTTGTTATTAGAGCGTGCCAAGCTGTGACGGCAGCACAGGGCAAAGTTGCGCCTTCAGCGTAAGATAAATGATCGGGTAATTTTACTAAACCGTCTTGATTTAAAACCACATATTCAGCTAGCATCCCATCGATACCGCCTCCTAAATCCGACTTCATGGTTTCTTTTGTTAAAGAGCCATAAATCCAGTCTTGGAAGAAGATAGCAGCGACGCGATCGCCTACTTTCACCCGTGTGACACCTTCACCCACCGCTACAACTTCCCCCGCACCATCAGACATCGGAATGAGGGGATATTTCTGTCCAGCGCCGTAGGCTCCTTCAGCAACCAGCAAATCACGGTAATTTAGGGATGTTGCTTTAACTTTGATCAGAACTTGTCCTGCTGCGGGTTGGGGTTTAGGACGATCAACTAACGTTAGAGCATCAATCCCTGCATTACTTTGAATCTCGTAAGCTTTCATAAAAGTTCTTTTTTTCTATAGCTTCAATGCTATCGCCAATCATCTAGTACAAAAACATCAGGGCGATTGTATGCTGGGTCATTGGGTCTATGCATTGCTACTCCAATTTTTTCGCTGCGAAAACCACGAGCCAGCATCCTGTGGTAAGCTTCATCTCGACTGGTATTTACTCCAGCAACCAAGCGCGTCATTTTTTGTGTTACGGTCAATTCTTCACACAGATCTAACAGTTGCTCGAAATATTGCCCTGAATGAGTTCCCGATCGCGCTGCGCCAAATTTGACAAAGCAAGTATTACTACCTGCCTCTGTGCCGACTCCGTAATGACAAACTGCAAATCCTACCAAACCTGCATCATCCCATAAAAAGACTGTATCACCCAGTCCTTGAGCCTCAACTGTCTGAATTTCTCGTGATACATCTAACCCTTCATAAATTGAATTAGTCAGTTGATAGGCGGACTTGATTGCTTGTGTCCGTTCATCCTCATTCATTTGGGAGTATTTAGTGCCTTGTGGTACTGGCTGAAATTTTTGGACTGGTTTGGTCATAATCACAGTCAAAAAACGTAGCCGGAAACCAAATTTTTGATATAGTGCGTGATGTTTAGGACTTTGAGCAAAGGTAAATAGTCCTGCTTGTTGAGTGTTCCATTCAGTAAAGCAAGCGATCGCAGGTTCAATGAGACGTTGTGCTACTCCTTGATTCCAAAAGTCAGGATGAACACTCAAGGGACCAAAAAAGCCACAACTTCCCCAATTCGTAACTACGTTAGAACCGATAATTTTTC
>JBBSOP010000085.1:0-12688 GCA_038259655.1 Chroococcales cyanobacterium | reverse complement strand
CATCTCAAAAAGTAAAATTACTAACTAATTCTCAAGCAGCAGCTTATTTGGGAGTAGTACTGGCTGGTTTAGTAAAACGTCATCCTGCGCTTCAAGATGTGGACTTTCCCACAAAATTCATTTTTCAAGCACTCCAAGGGCTGTCACAGGAACGTGCTACAGCAATCCTGAATGATGAACAGACAAATCCCCAGTTCGATGAAATCGTTATCTTCCAGGACTTACTAGCAGCAATGGGAGAATCTGACTTTTATCGCATTGCAGAAGCAGAAAGTACCATTAGTCTGAAGCAATTCAAGGAACTTGATTTGGTTTGGTGCGGTGAGCGTCGAATTTCTGAAATTGTAGCTGTCATGCAAAGCTAACAATCAAAAAATAGATTTAGATAACTTCTAAGTACAAAAGACCTACTGGTCTGTCAAGTTAGTTTTGAGGGTTTGTAGTAAGCACTTTAGTGCTTAGAAAATAAGGACTTAAGTCCTTACTACGAATTTGCTCATCCATCAATTTAAACTTGACGTACTACTACGCTGGAACTACAAATTTTTCACTACCTGCTAAATCAAAGGCAGCATGGATGGCTTGCAAAGCCTGTACGCCTTGCTCTTGTGACACAACACAGCTAATTTTGATTTCTGAGGTAGCAATCATTTGAATATTGATTTGGTGTTGGGATAGCGCCTCAAACATCTTAGCGGCAACTCCTGGTTGTCCTACCATACCTGCACCAACAATACTTACCTTAGCGATCGCATTATCTAAGACAACTTCACCCCATTCTAATTCTGCTGCGACTTGGGTGAGCATTTTTTGTGTACTTTCTCCATCTACTTGGCAGACAGTAAAAGCAATATCTCGCCGGGGAATGCCATCAATTACCCGACAGCGTTGAGATTGGATAATCATATCAACGCTGACATTATTTTGTGCCAATAGTCCAAATAATTTTGCTGCCATTCCTGGACGATCTGGTACTTGGCGAATGGCTAGACGTGCTTGGTTGAGATCTAGGGCGACACCGCGAACGAGGGGAGTATTAGGCAGAGGGGCAGAGGGGCGGAGGGGCAGAGGGGAATTTGTGCATGGACTCTCCCGAACCTCGATTTCAAAGGCGCTACAAAGTGCAGCGACGGCGCGATCGCATTGCCCGGCATCGACTACACAACTGACTTTCACTTCACTAGTAGAAATCATCTGAATATTCACCTTGGCAGCTGCTAAGGTGGCAAACATTTTGGCTGCAACCCCAGGACGGCCAATCATCCCTGCACCAGCAATACTGACTTTAGCGATATTCTGCTCTACCATCACCTCGGCTTCTTCTAGTTTCGGGTGGGATTGATTCCTCAGGGCTGGGGCGATCGCTGCGGCAACTGCTTCTGCGCGCTTTAATATGGGTGTAGTTACAGTAAAAGCAATATCGTTACTGTTACCTTCGTGAATTGATTGAATAATTAAATCTACATCTACTTGTTGCCTAGCTATTTCCCCAAATAACCTTGCTGCTACTCCTGGTTTATCGGGTACGCGCAACAGAGCAACTTTGGCTTGATCTGTGTCAAATTCTACATGATCTACAGGACGAGCAATTTCTAAATTTATGAGCGATCGCCCTTGGGGTTGAGGTGATGTTACCCAAGTCCCAGGGGCATCAGTCCAGCTAGATCTCACGACTAAGGGAACGCCATAGTTTCGAGCAATTTCCACAGCACGGGGATGCAAAACTTTTGCACCTAAACTTGCCAACTCCAACATTTCATTACAGGTGATGTCATCCATCAACTGAGCTTCGGGAACTAAGCGGGGATCTGTAGTTAAAATCCCTGGGACATCTGTATAAATTTCACAAAAATTCGCCCGTAATGCGGCTGCCAAAGCTACTGCCGATGTGTCGGAACCACCACGTCCTAAGGTGGTAATTTCCATTTCCCCGCTACTAGATATACCTTGAAACCCAGCTACAACGACTACTTTACCTTGATTAATGTGGCGATTCAGGCGATCGGTTTCAATATGCAAAATCCGGGCGCGGGTGTGTTCAGCTTCGGTAACAATTCCGACTTGAGCGCCAGTCATAGAAATTGCTGGCTGTCCTAGTTCTTGTAATGCCATGCTGAGTAAGGCAATAGTGACTTGCTCTCCAGTAGAAAGCAGCATATCCATTTCCCGGCGGTTAGGATTAATCGAAATTTCCTGAGCTAGTTTGACTAGTCCATCGGTGGTTTTACCCATTGCGGAAACCACTACAACCACAGAGTTTCCAGCTTGAAAGGTCTGATAAACCCGCTGTGCAACAGCTTGGATGCGTTCGACTGAACCGACAGATGTACCACCGAATTTTTGAACTATGAGCGCCATGACTTTTATTAAATCGATTGTGCTTGCTTTGATCAACGCTCCCGCCGGGTTACGAAGTTATGCAAACATTACCAGCTACTTAATCTACTAACTTATCAGAATCAGTCAACACAAAGAGCTGAAATTCACATTTTGTTGACGATTTTTTTGTACTGTGTCTCATTCATCCAGTTTTGGCAAGCCCATTACTAAGCGGGCTGAGGTACTGATGAATCGGCAGGTGGTTCGGTATACTCACAAAATATATTCAGTCCGATTTTGAGGATATACAAAACAATCACAGTAGCGATCGCCGGATCAATCGGTAAGCCATGTGCTGTTGCTACGCCTACGAGAGAAATAATTAATCCTGTGAGTAAGGGTGCATTTCCTTGATTTTTAGTGTACTCTTTAAGTTGACCACGAAAGCCATCGTCGCCGCAAAGTTCTTGACGTAATACCTTCAATGTCGTCTGCCAAAGAGATTTTCCCTGTGGCATTACTGTTACGCCATGTTTCTCTACCCACAGATCATTAAAAGATGTATCAAATTTGCCGTTGTGTCTTTCCAAGTGATCTAATGCGTGCTGTGCAGGGGTGTAATCTGGCAATAATTCACGCACGCTGTTAATTTCAGTACTGCTTAATTGTGCATCCATAATTTATTCTCGTTTTCTAGCTGTAACTACAAAATAAACTTTATTTCTTCTTGTTTCTTTCTCATCATCCTATCTCCTCTTCTATGGTTTAAATAAATCAAAAGATGGAATTACTAGAATGCTATAAAGCAGTTAATAGCTAGATATTATTTACCCTATTCTGCTTTCAAAACCCAGGGCGATGACATCAGAGGTATATCTTTATCCCTCCTATTGGATTAAGTCTTCAATACAATTAAATTTTCCTATCCTATATTCCTCTTCCAGACTGAATGTTTCTTTATAACCAAGGAAAGAGGTACACAAAGCTACAAGTGTGGAACTCTAAGTATTAGAGGTGAAATTAGTTTGAAAAATATTAAATGCAAAGCAATTTAGCGATGTTCCCTAACGCTGGGGTTGTAAAAAAGAATACGCAAACAGAAGAAAGAACAGTTACCAAGTATGACCGCGCTGAGCAGCAATTTATAGAACTGCTGGCTACGGAAGATTTAGATAATATCCTCGATGTAGAAGCTGCGAAAGTCAATGAGTTTGAGCGCATCCTCTCGATCGCAATTCGTGCTGCTTATCGAGATGACTGTGGTGATACGCAAGCTCACAGATTTCTCCAGCGGATACTTTATCGAATTAATCGGCTAAAGCTATTTTGGTATGATGATTTGCAAAATTATACCAATGAGCGATCGCTTTACTTATCTTCATGTCGTAACCAAATTGAGGCTGCTTGGCAAGACTGGGAACTGACGCAAATTGATGTGACAGCATTAAAACAACTGGATGTCAAACAAGCTTTAATTGAGCGCAGCTCCAACGATTTAGATCCGCCATTGTCAGAAAATAGTCAATACATCCGCGAGGAGATGACTGAAACTGGTTATCGTCACTTGTTAGCAATTTCTTCCTTTGATGGTTTAGTCGAAGGCAGTCGTCTTGTCCGCATTTTAGGTGGTGCTGCTAATGAAGTACAATGTACCTTAGTGCGGGTATTACTCGAAGAGTATGGCAATGGTCGGTTCTCTCGCAAGCATTCTACATTTTTTGCCCAAATGCTGAGTGAGTTTGGGATGAATACTCAACCAGAGGGATACTTTGATTTAGTACCGTGGGAAGTTCTAGCTTGTGGTAATCATAATTTTTTACTAACTGAGCGCAAACGCCATTTCTTACGTTATAACGGCGGGCTGACTTATTTTGAAATAGCTGGGCCTGGAGCTTACAAAAATTATCTGACAGCAGCACAGCGCCTGGGATTGTCAGAAGCAGCTATGGGTTATTGGGAACTGCACATCAAAGAAGATGAACGTCACGGACAGTGGATGTTGGATGATGTAGCTTTGCCTTTAGCAGAACAATACCCCGATGATGCTTGGGAATTGGTGCTGGGGTACGATCAGGAAAAACTAATGGGCGATCGCGCCGCTAAAGCTGTTGTGCAATCAATACGCAAAGTTAGCAGTTAAAACTAACATTTTTTGGCATTTCTAATTTATCTAGATGCTCATAAGCATCTAGAACAACTTCTTTAGTAATAAATTGTTACTAAAGTAAAGTATTTTTTTGGTCTTAATACTAGACATTAAATAACTTGAGTATACACACATTACTGTTGAATTGCAATAACATGAAAGATATCTTTTTTTGCCCTGAAGAATCGAATTTCTACTCAACCTGTTTAGAAACTTTTGTTTTTAGAAATTGTAAAAATTCTGAGTCTATTGTTGAGTTTGGCTCAGGAGATGGCAGCCCCATTATTAATTCATTGCTGAAAAATAAGTTTGATGCTGTAGTGCATGGATTTGAATTAAATACCTCTGCATGGAAACTGGCCAGTTCCACAATTGATGAATATAACCTCGCTCAGAAATACATCATCTCTAATTCATGTTTATTTAAGTCTTCTAAACCGAAAGCCGAATATCTTGTAGCCAATCCGCCTTATCTGCCAGCACCAGATCCAGATATTTATATGCCGCTATTATTTGGAGGTACAGATGGAGCTACTATTACCAACGAGCTTTTGACACTAGATTATGAAAATGTATTAGTTTTAATATCTAGCTTTTCTAATCCTCTAAGTACGCTTCAGAAAGCCAAGGAAAATAATTATTTTGTCCAAAATTTCATGATTTTACCTTTGAAATTTGGATACTATAGTTCAGAGCCAAAAGTAAAAAACTATATAGAAAAATTACGAAAAAATAAAATGGCATTTTATTCTGGCAACTATTATTTTTTAGCTGGTGTTTTATTTAGAAAAGGTCAAGAGTCGGCTACCAATTTATCGAATGAATTAGCTCAGGTAATGGTGAATTTATAAAGTAAAATTACAATTAATTCCATTGCACTTACCAGAAATGCAGATTACCCAAAGTCTTCATACAGCTATTCTCGTTACTGATTTAGAAAGTTCCGAACACTTTTATGGCAAAGTATTGGGATTATCCAAAATAGATCGCTCCTTGAAGTACCTCGGTGCATGGTATCAAGTCGGCAACTATCAAATCCACCTCATAGTTGCGTCAACTGTTCCTACTGAAAATCCCAACGAGAAATGGGGACGCAATCCACACATCGCTTTTTCTGTTGCAGATTTGGACATTGCTAAACAGGAGTTACTTAATCAAAAGTATCCCGTTCAAGCTAGCGCTTCTGGTCGTGCCGCCCTTTTCACCCAAGATCCAGATGGAAATATTATCGAGTTAAGTCAGCACTTCGGCTACGCTCAGTGACCGGGAGCAGGGGAGGCAAGAGGAATAACAACTGACCACTGACCACTGACAACTGACTAATGAAAATCATTGCCTACACTTACAGTGACCCTTTACTAGAATCTTCTCCTGATCCAGCTAATTGGGGATGGGAGGTAGATCGGGTTTATGAAGATTTAGGCCAAGAGCGATCGCAGTTACAAAAATTACTCGCAGATTGCCAAACTGAACCAGCAGATTATCTGCTCATTCGTCGCTTGGAAGAATTAGGGGATACTGTAGAAGAAGTAAGCGATCGCCTTAATCAACTCGAAGGGATGGGGATAGCGATCATTGCTACTGAACAATCTTACACCCCTGAAAATTCTCATCTCCGTGCCGAATTACTAAAATTACTGCACGAAGTCCAACTTCAGCAACGCAGTCGCCGTATCCGCCAAGGACATGCCCGTAATCGTCTTGATGCTGCACCTCCACCCGGTAAAATTCCTTATGGCTACCGTAGAGGTAAAGATAAATACATTATTGACCGCAGTACTTCACCAGTCGTCAAAGATTTTTTTGACAACTTTTTACTTTATGGTTCTCTACGGGGTGCAGTTCGTTACTTAGCAAAAAAATACGGCAAAAAAATTTCTGTAACCACTGGACGGCGGTGGTTGACTAATGCCGTTTATCGTGGTGATACGGCTTATCAAAATGGGGAAATTATTTCTGATACTCATATCCCTATCATTTCTCAAGAAGAAGCTGCCCAAATTGACCGACTCTTGCGCCGTAACAGCAGATTACCATCTCGGACTGCTAGCGCCCCCCGTTCTTTAGCTGGGTTAGTTATTTGTAGTCAGTGTCAGTCACATACAAAAGTTTCTCGCGTTACTCAGCGCTATCAAGACAAAGAGTATCTTTATTTACGTCCTATTAGTTGTCCTAAAAGTCCCAAATGTGGCGCTATTCCTTACCAAGAGATATTGGAATATACAATTGATACGGTTTGCCGTGATTTACCTTTAGCAGTTGCAGGGATGGATTTTCCCCAGTTGGATGCAATTAAGCAAAGTTTAGGGCAAGCGATCGCTCGTCAGCAAGAAATACTCGCTCAGTTACCTGCTTTAACCGAAACTGGGGTTTTGGATACTGAAACAGCTAAATTAAGAGCTTACAAACTTCGTACAGAGATTTCAGCCCTCCAGGCAAAACTGGCAACTCTTCCTCCAGTTAACTTGCGTTCTGTTGCTCAAGCTGTTTCGATTCCGCAATTTTGGTTAGATTTGTCAGAAGCAGAGCGAAGATTTTATTTTCGAGAATTTATTAAACAAATCGAGATAATTCGCCAAGATAAAGAATGGGATTTGCAAGTTATTTTTATTTTTTAGAGGAACAACTCTTGCTCCCCCTGCCCCACCGGTTACTGAGCGACTTGTGCCGAGCGAAGTCGAGGTAAGTCGAAGTATGCTCCCCCTGCCTCCCCTGCCTTCTTCTCAACTACGTCCCACCAGGCTAGCAACTACTGTCGCTAATTCAGCGGGTTCAATGGGTTTAGGCAAATGCAATTGATAACCTTCTTTGATGGCTCGCATCCGGTCTTCGGCTCTGGCATAGGCTGTCAAGGCTGCTGCCGGAATTTTACCACCTTGTTCTGGTGGCTGCGATCGCAATTTACGAATTAAAGAGTAACCATCTTCGTCGGGCATACCGATGTCACTGACTAAAACATCTGGTTTCCACTGTGAAATTACTTGCAATGCCTCTTGTACTGACGCAACTACCCGCACTTCGGCTTGACACTGTTGGAGGACTGTAAAAATAAAGTCACGAGTATCGGCTTCGTCATCTACAACCAGTACCCGCACACCTGACAGAGAAATGTTTAGGGTTAGAGGAGCTAAATCTTCTGCTTTACTCCTGCTTTTTGGCTCCACAATCATTTGTGTGCTGGACAAGTCTAATGGTAACTTGACTATAAAAGTTGCTCCTTGCCCTTCGCCCTGACTATCTACATGGACACTACCGCCATGTAATTCGACTAAATGACGGACAATCGCTAACCCTAGCCCTAATCCGCCATGTGATCTAGTACTAGAACTATCAGCTTGACGAAACCGATCAAACACATAAGGGAGAAATTCGGGACTGATACCTATGCCTGTATCCATTACTTGGATTTGAGCATAGTTTTCGGTTGTCTGGTATTTGTCTTGACTACTAACAATTGACAGCTTAATTTTTACCTTACCGCCGCGATTGGTAAATTTGATGGCATTAGATAGCAGATTCCAGATGATTTGCTGTAAGCGTTCCGCATCACCGGAAACTAATAAACTTGAGTTTAGATGCTTTGCTTCAATTAATCCACTCTCTGAACTTGGCAGAATTTGGGCTTGTGGTGCAACAAATTCGGAATTTTCGTGATCTAATTCCCAACTCAAATCGATTTCTTTGGCTTGAGCAGCTAGTTTAACAGTTTCAATTGCTGACTCAACCAGAGCAACCAAATTGCAAGTACGGACATTGAGCCGCAACTTGCCTCTAATCATCCGCGAAATATCTAGCAGGTCTTCAATTAGCTGAGTTTGCGCTCTGGCGTTGCGCTCAATGGTTTCTAATGCTTTTGCTGTCTGAGTTTCGCTGAGTTTGCGGCCGCGTAGTAGTTGAGACCAGCCTAAGATAGCATTGAGGGGCGATCGCAATTCATGAGACAATATCGCTAAAAATTCATCTTTCATGCGGTTGGCTTCACTCAACTGCTCAGTTTGTCGCTGCAAAGAGGCAATTAAGAGAGCGCGTTCCATAGCTATAACTATCTGGTCGCAAACTGCTTGCATCATGCCTCTTTGATTATCAGTGAAGCGAGAGCGACTGCGACTGCCAAAAGACAGAGTACCCAAAAGTCGCCCTTGGGCTATTAATGGGTAACAACAATAAGCATTAACTCCTAAAGAACGAATAAGTTCTGTTTTTGGATCAGTTGCTTGCTGGACATTTTCTAAATAAATAGGACAACGCCCTTGAGCTACAGCACCACAAACGGCTTGACCAAATTTTAACCATTCAATTTCTTTGGCTAATTCCTCAGAAAAACCTGTGTAGGATGTGAGCCGCATTATCTGAGAGTTGTCCTCAACTAAATAGTTGAAGTAAAGATCTAAACCAATTTGCTCTTTTAGTTTTTGGAAAACGCTGTCAAGTAATGCCGCTGGTTCTTGGCTAGAGAGTAAATCGTTGGCTGTACTAAAAAGTAACTGAAGTCTTTTGTAACCCAACGACAGGGCTTTTTCTACCTCTTTGAGATTGGTAATATCTTGGAATGTCAAAACGCAGGTAGCTGGATAACTGTGCATTGCTGGGAGACTATCAGCAAATATATGTAGAGAGCGCACACCTTTACTCGTATGCCAGTCTATCTCCAATCCATCTAAACGTTCTCCACGGGCGACCCTGACTCCAGGCATTTGGTCATTGGGGATGGCATCGCCTGCTACATCTGTGCAGTAGTAGGCTGTATGATACTCTTCGGCTGGTATATTTTGAGGAAATTTACCTCCAGCTAATTCATCAGCAGCTCGATTGGCAAATATTACCCGTGCCGTTCCTGGTTCAATAAATAGTAATGGCATTGGCATCAGATTTAACACATCTTCCAACCATTTATGCTGGTTGCGGAGTGTAGCCTCTGCTTGTTTGCGTTCTGTAATATCCAAAAATGCACCAACTGCTCCCCTGGTATTGCCTTCTTCATCAAATAGTGGTGCAACGTACTCTAATAAATTCACTACTTTGCCATTTTCATGAACGATATCGAACTCGCAATTAACAAATTCGACACCATGAGCCGCAGAGTACTGCATGGGGAGTTCCTCTGCTGACAATTCTCTACCTTCGCGGTAGACTTTAAAGTTTGTCGGTCTTTCGTGAATAGGAGCGCTGAGAGAAGCATTAATATTTGGCGAGATTCCCAATAAATCGGCAAAAGCTGGGTTAACTTTGATAGTTTGACACTCTGGATCTTCGGCAATACCAATACCAATGGGGATCACTTCTAATAAAGTTTGGAACTCAGTAACGCGACGCTGTAAATCCTTATTAAGCTTTAGTATTTGTTCTTTTGCTTGTCTGCGTTCGCTCAAATCAAGAATAAAAGCAACTGATTCTTCCCGTTTTTCTCCCAGTAGTACATAACCAACTAATACTGGGACACGGCTACCATCTCGGCGAATGTATTCTTTTTCGTAAGGTGTACAAGCGCCTTTGGTATTTGCTTTGGCTTCTAAAATACTTTGTGCATCTAAATGTAAATGCTCTGGTGGGGTAATATTGCTCCAACTTAATCTACCTGTTAGTAGATCTTCACGGGTGTAACCAATCATTCCCAAAAATTCGTCGTTTGCCTGTTGAATACCACCGTAGACATCAGCAAACAAAATGCCAATGACATTAGAATCTACAAAACTTCTGAGTTTTTCTTCGTAAGCTTTAAGTTCGTTTTGAGTCTGATCATTTTGGCGAGATAGGCGTTCAATAACTGCTGCACTTTGCCATACCAAAATAACGAAAATTACAATTAGGACTATAGCGAATATTGATATTGCAAAAGCTGGGCCGTAACTTCCTGCTTGTTGTCCTTCTACAATTAACCACCCTAACAAAAAAGGAACTGCGATCGCGGCAATTAATAAACGACGCGCCAATAACCCGCCGTAGCTATCGCTCATAATTACCCGCATGAATCCTTGTTCGGTATGTACCCACAAAAGACCAACACAAAGCACAATAAATGTCAGTGCTGTGTATAATTCCATTGATCTGGTGTAGGGTACAATGCCGTAGAGAACTTGCACTTTATAGGCGTAGCCAACGACCGCCTGTACAGAAATTACCGCCGCTATGGCAGTCAGAATCTGAGCATACCAATAACTACGTTGGGTTTTTGGGTGAAGCAGCAGATCTAAAGCTCTACTCAGTAATATAAAATTGAGGGCAGTGTTCAACCCCATTAGTTCTGGACGGAACGCGCTCAAAGTAATTGGCAAATCCCCAACAAGACTGACGAGATATTGTACTAGTGTCAGCAAACCAATCAGGCCAGGTGCTGCGGCGAAAACCCTAGAAAGCTTTAAATAGAGGACACGACGGCGAGAAGAGTTTCTTTTATCTTGAGTCTTTTCAGATTTGGAATTTTCCCTTTTAACTCTGACTAACAGCCACAGTGCAATGCCAGACAAAAGAAAACACAAGGCTGTATTTGCCTTCATCATCACTGAACTGCCAAAAAAAACTGCTTGGAGAAGTTCCAATCCGAAATACCGACCTAGTAGTACCAAGCCACCGACCAAAATTACGATCGCACCTGCCACTTGTACTACTAGTAAATTATCTAAATCTTGCGATCGCAAGCGGTTGACGTTTGACATTGAGGTTCTTGTAACCGCCTCTATCTAAGGTAGTAATGTTTAGTTTTATTTACTAAATTTATACTCATTACATTTTTGTGTATAAATTTACTACAATAAAATTAATGTTTTCATCTATCTATATGCATATTATATGTATTTAAAAAATAGAATCGCAAATCGAGCGATCGCCTTTATTAATACTCACGTTATTTTGCAGATAATCTGTTATTCCTGAGCATCCTTGCAGCATCAAATCATCTAAATTTAGATTCCATAGCATCACTCCACTATCTTTGCGACCACCAAGCAAAAGTTGTCTGTAGCGAATGAAGCTGACGCTAATCTTATGCCAACTGCGATATTAACAGTGAGAGCGATCGCTTTTATTTATAAAATTTTGACTAATACTCCATATCCTAAGTTGCCGCCAATAGCAACGCAACATTATAAGTAAATTTTATACTATCCAAAAACAAATTCATCTTATATGAAATATATATTAATCAATATTATTTTGTGTCTAGATAAATTATCTTTGAGTATTCATAAAAGGGTAGTATCGTTTGTATTCCTATATTTGTAAAACGATGAGGACTCCAATGAATCTTAGACCACAATGGCAAAAAAACATATTTTTAGTTTTGGCATTTGTCATAATTTTTAGTCCTGTACCATCTGTACCAAGTTTCGCTGAAGAAAAAACACCAGATTGGAGTTACGGTGGTGCAGCAAATCCAACTCAATGGGGTGAACTTGATAATAATTTTGCCTTGTGTGAATCAGGTAGAGATCAGTCACCTATTAATATTGTTGATGCTGTCCAAGAAAATCCTGCACAGATAACCTTTAATTACAAGCCCACACCCTTAACCATTGTTAACAATGGTCATACCGTGCAAGTCAACTACGCACCGGGAAGCAGCATGACTATCAATGGTAAAGAATATGCACTTCTCCAGTTCCATTTTCATACCCCAAGTGAACATACCATTGAGGGCAATGCCTCGGCTATGGAACTGCATCTAGTACACCGCAATGCAGCAGGTGAACTATCAGTTGTGGGAATCATGATGAACAAAGGAACTGCAAATCCTGTAATTGATAAAATTTGGCAACATATTCCTTCTACAAAGACAACCAATACTATCAGCGGTCAAACCATCAACGCTGCTGATTTATTGCCTAAAAGTAAAGCATACTTCAGCTACCCTGGCTCACTCACAACGCCACCCTGTAGTGAAAGCGTAAAATGGAATGTTTTAACAGAACCAATTACAGTCTCAGAACAAGAGATTGGTACTTTTCAAAAGTTGTATCAGGTAAATGCCCGTCCAGTTCAGCCCACAAATGGCAGAACCATTGAACTGCATGGCAAATAGCCGTTCGTAGATTACCTGCACGTCTGTTTGACATTGACATACTCCCCGCCGTAAACGATCGGGGATTCTGGAGTAATAAGTAAGAAGTAATGAGTAAATACCCATTTTTCATCCACTCATTACTCATTACTTTAAAGTCGTGCTAGAAGCACGGGGCTTTAGACCCATTTCTTTGGTAATTATAAGCTTTTAGGAGGACTGAACTATCT
>JBBSOP010000084.1:0-12710 GCA_038259655.1 Chroococcales cyanobacterium | reverse complement strand
GGCATCTAACACCCCTAACCTGCCACTTGTTCCCGCACCAACATAAAACAAGCGTCCCCCTTGGTGCAAACGCTCCGCAGTACGTTCAATTGCTTGAGCTAACTGAATTTTAGCCGCAGCCACCGCCTCAACTGCCTTTTGATCCTCGCTATTAAATAGTTCTACTAATTCTAGAGAACTCAGCTGGTCTAAATTAAGACTGTTTGGATTTACTTGCTCGGTCAAAAGATGCCCGCGTTCCTGCAAATTTGTCATTTATCATTAGTCCTATATCGGTTGTTATACTAGTTCTATATGAAGATGCTATAAAAACAACCCCACCCCCAATCCCCTTACCAAGGGGAGGGGCGCAAAAGCGCAGCTTTGGCGGGAAGGGGTCAAAATAATGTGCGGCTTCACAGAGAATTGGTATTAGTTGTCAGTAGTCAGTTTTCGTAACCAACAACCACTGACTACTGACCACTGACTAATTACAATAATCCTTCTAATTGGCGACGAATTTTATCGAGTTCAGAATCAGATAATTCTGGTTCTTCGGCTGATGGTACTTGGTTAAAACGAAAGGAGTCGTCAATATCTTCTTTTTGGTCATCAGCTTGCCAGTCGGTTTCTTCTAAGTTAATTTCTGGGGGAATAATTAAATCGCTGTTTTCTGGGACGATTTCCCACTCGTACCCTGCACTTTCACAAAACTCCTTGACTTCTTCAGCATCAAGTGCATCTACTGTAGGTACGGGGAAATCTTGAGCTTCTAGCAAAAGAGCAAAGCGTAGAGCATCGTCTTCTGATTCAAACATCAAAATTTTATTGCGATCGCCTACCCGAATTGTGTGAATCCCCTCATTTTCGGTATTGGCATTGAAAATCAATACAAAGACACGCATTGGTGTAATCATCTGTCCTTTCGTTCTAAAGTCTATTCATATTAAAGTTCTAGGTTATGCACCAAGGAAAGTCATAGCAACAATTCTCACTTTATTCAAATTTTTCTGAGCGCGCTAGGGAAAAGGCAAGGGAGCAGGGGAAGCAGGGGAAGCAGGGGAAGCAGGGGGAATTTTCCTACTTTTGATCAAATTTAATAACCCGATTTGAGGTTTTATAGAGATTTTGGGCTTTTATATCGCTTTTTTGGACTAGGAGGTGAGAAATCACACACAGGGACACTATTTCAACAGACACCTAAATTCAGCCAAAATCTTAAATTGGTTTGTATGCTGGAATTAACATGGTGAATAGATGTGTTAGTTAGTGTCAGTAGTGTGCCAGCTACATCCAGCAAGTAAAAGTGATCCCCCCCTATGACTAACTCTTCTAATCTAGAGCCTCACTCTAAATCTCCTGTCTGTAAGCGTCTGTGGTTACTGGTGTTGAGTCGTGGTGGCATTGCTTTGGGCGGAATTTTACTAGTTGGAATTGTGGGTGGTGTTTGGCGGTTGTGGACTTTTGTACAAAAAGATTTAACGCCACTGGCGCAACAAAGCCTCACAACTACACTCAATCGGCCGGTAAACTTGGGAAAAGTTACAAATTTTTCTTTAACAGGAGTGCGTTTTGGGGCTTCAAGCATTCCTGCAACATCCACAGATCCAGATAGAGCTATAGTCGATGCTGTGGAAGTAGCCTTTGACCCATTGCAGTTGATTTTTAATCGTGAGTTAAAGCTAGATGTAACCCTAGTTAACCCAGATGTTTACATTGAGCAGGATGATCAAGGGCGCTGGATCACTACTAGCATAGCGCCACCAGGTAAAGGTGGGGCGATTAAAACCGAGTTGGACAAAATACACTTCCGTAATGGCAAGCTGGCGTTACTACCCCAGAGCAGAGAGCAGGGGGCAGGGGGAGCAGGGGGAGCAGGGGAGGCAGGGGAGGCAAGAAAGGTAGACTTACCTCCTGTGGGATTTTCGCAACTTGGTGGTACTGCTCAATTGCTGAAAAATAATCAGTTAATTAACTTTGAAGCGGTAGGTCAATCAGATGATGGTGGTAATGTTGCGATTCAGGGAGAGACACTTTCTAAGGCACTCGTAGGCAACTTGCATTTAAAAGCACAAGACTTTTTAGCTACTAATGTTACCCGCCTTGTCAAGTTACCTTTGAATTTACAGACGGGTCGAGTTGATGGTGATTTGCAAATTAAACTGACACCAGAGCAGCCGACTTTATTGTTTGGTAGTGCTAACTTGCAAGGAGTAACAATTCAAGTTCGCCGCCTACCACAACCATTTATTAATAGCCAAGGCAATCTCCGCTTCCAGGGAACGGAAATACAGCTAGATAAGGCTACTACTAGTTATGGCAAAATTCCCTTGGTGGCTACAGGAATTATCGACACTCAAGCAGGCTTTCAATTGGCAGCGCGTGTTAATGAGATGAGTGTGGCAAATGCCCAAGAAACTTTAAATTTGAAACTACCTGTGCCTGTGAGTGGGCAATTAAAAGCTGATTTGCAACTGATTGGCCCAACTACTAAGCCTATTCTTTCAGGCACAGTTACCACGATTAAACCTGCACAAATTGACAAAGTTAATTTCAAAAGTATTAGTAGTCAGTTTGAATTTACTACAAGTGACTCTTTAATTGCCTTGAGAAACATTCAGGGTAAAGCCGCAGTTGGTGGAGAAATTACCGGGGCTGGCACAATTGAGGTGGGGGATACCCCAAAAATTAACTTAAATTTCGCTGCTAAGAATATTCCTGGAGATGCGATCGCTCAAGTATATGACATTAAACCTAACTTTAAAATCGGTACTCTTTCTGCTACAGCCCAAGTCACTGGCGCTCCTACTGATGTTAAAACTCTAGTCCAATGGCAAGCCCCAGCAGCTACCTATCCCGGTACTGGCGAAGTTGTGGTTAATTTTGATCGCACCGTTTCTTTCCGCAATGTGGCTCTTAATGTCGGCGGTGGTGTAGTACGGGCTTATGGCAGTTATGCTAATGAGCGTTGGCAAGCTGTAGCCAATACTTCTAATATTCAGGTGCAGCGTTTTGTAGATCAAAACCAACTGCAAAATGTCTCTTTAACAGGGGCAGAATTTAATGGCCGTCTTATCCTTTCAGGCACAACAGCACCATTTCAAATTGCTACTATTCGCAGTGAAGGGGCAGGTGTGCAAATTGCTGGCGGAAGAATTGCCATTTCGCAAGTGCAACTAAAAGACGAAGGCTTTACCGCCCAATTAAAAGCTAGTGGTTTGAATTTAGGAAGAATATTAAAAAATGCTCCTCCAGTTTTAAACAATCCATTGGCGGGTACGTTCCAAATAGCAGGTAATAGAGAGAATTTCAGTTTAAAAACTCTCAGTGGCACTGGTCAAGCCCAACTTGAGTTTGCAGGTGGCACAGTCACAGCTAAAAATATTCAATTAGCTAATGGTGCATATCAAGCACAACTCCAAGCCAATAATGTTGCTGTGCAGCAGTTAGCAACAGTACCACCACAATTTCAGGGTAGATTAAATGGTCAGTTTAATGTCGCTGGTTCAGTTGAATCTTTTCAACCGCAAACAATCCAAGCTGATGGTCAAGCACGGATAAGTGTAGGTAAAGGAACGATCGCAGCTACTAATATTGAACTAGCTAATGGTCGCTATCAAGCACAAGTCCAGGCTAATGATGTACCTCTGCAAGAATTGGCAGCAGTACCACCACAGTTTCAAGGTCAGTTAAATGGTCAATTTAATGTCGCTGGTTCAGTTGAATCTTTTCAACTGCAAACAATCCAAGCCAATGGTCAAGCACGGGTAAATGTTGCCGGGGGGACGATCGCAGCTAAAAATATTCAATTAGCCAATGGTCGGTATCAGGCTATAGTTGATGCTAACGGTGTAGGATTAAATCAATTTAATCAACAGTTGCGGGGTGAATTGGGTGGTCAGTTGCAAGTGGCTGGCACTTTAGGATCTGCCCAATTAGCTGATGTGCGCGCTGCTGGTCAGGTACAATTATCTCAAGGTTTAGCTGGAATTGAGCAACCTTTAAACGCAGCGATCGCCTGGAATGGTCAAAAGCTAACTATTAATCAAGCTACTGCTCCTGGTTTAAATGTCAGTGGTGAAATCTTAGCCAATGCTAACCAAGCAGGTTTACCAGAGATTACCCAATTAAATCTCAACGTCCAAGCCCAAAATTACGACCTCAAACAGCTACCGATTAATCTTCCTAATCAAGTGGCTTTGGCAGGGAAAGTTGATTTTGACGGTCAAGTAACTGGTAAGTTGCCTTTACCCAATGTCAACGGACAAGTTAAATTACAAGATTTGGTAGTACAAGGCTTGGCTTTTGAACCTTTATTAACTGGAAAAATTCAATCAGCGCCGGGACAAGGTTTAAATTTAAATTTGACAGGTAATAATGATCGCATTGCTTTAAGTTTAGATGCTAATAATCGCCCCGAATCGTTTTTAGTACGTTGGCAACAAGCCTCAGCCATAGGTCAAGTCCAAGGCAATGAGTTAGCACTGCAACTAGAAAATTTACCTTTACAAGTGTTAAATTTGACTCCGCCGCCAAATCTGCGTTTAGGTGGTGGTAAGATAGCTGGCTTATTAACTGGGAATTTGCAGGTTAATCAGCAGACATTGGCCGCTAGTGGAAATGTGGCGATCGCAGATCCGAGATTTGGACGCATTCGAGGCGATCGGTTAGCAGCTCAGTTCCGTTATGAAAATGGTAAAGCCATACTCTCTAGTAGTCAATTCGTCAAAGGTAAGAGTATTTATGCCTTTGCTGGTAATTTTGGTCAAACCCCCCAAGGGCCACAGTTACAGGGTAAGCTGAACGTCACTCAAGGTAATATCCAAGATGTTTTGACGGTTGCACAGATCTTTGAATTACAAGATTTTCAACGTGGTGCTAATGAGCCAAATTATGGTAGTGCCGTAGACCTCACCACCTACGACCGAGGTTTACCAGATCAGCCATTATTAACTCAACTCAAGCGCTTTTATGAAGTTGAAGCTTTGGTAGCCCAACAAGAACAACAACAAATTGATGACAATCCCATACCAGATTTAGCAGACTTGCAAGGCACTTTTAACGGAGAAGTGGCTGTAAATACAGCTACAGCTAACGGCTTATCAGTGCAATTTGATTTGAAAGGTCAAAACTTTGCCTGGGGTAGAGAAGAAGAACCCAGTCGTTTTTACCGTGCAAATAAAATCATTGCCGAAGGTAATTTTGAAAACGGCGTTTTGCAGTTGCGGCCTTTGCGGATTGTCTCTGACGATGGCATCTTGGCTTTTGCAGGTAATGTTGGCGGTAATGAGCAATCTGGTCAATTACGAGTCAGAAATTTTCCCATCGAGTTGTTAAATAATTTCGTCAAACTACCAGTGGGGGTAACAGGTAATCTCAATGCTACGGCAGCTTTAGCAGGCAGCATTGCTAATCCCCAAGCTAAGGGGGAATTGCAAATTAGAGAAGGAACACTCAATCAAAAGCCGATAGAGTCAGCTACCGCCAGCTTCAGTTATGCTAATGGACGCTTGAACTTTGGCAGTAGCGTCTCAGTTGCTGGGCCAGAACCTGTAAATATTACAGGCAGCATACCTTACCAGTTGCCCTTTGCTGCGGTAGCGCCAGAAAGTAATCAAATTAGTTTGGATGTCAACGTTAAAGATGAAGGATTAGCACTGTTAAATTTGTTTACTAATCAAGTGGCATTTGAAAATGGTGAAGGAGAAGTAGACCTCAAGGTACGTGGGACAAGACAACAGCCAGAGGTAACTGGAATTGCAACTGTTAATAATGCCACTTTTTCAGCCCAAGCTCTGCCAGGAAAGCTGACAGATGTCACAGGCCAAGTTAATTTTAATTTTGACAGCATATTTGTAGAAAGCCTCCAGGGTAAATTTAGTCAAGGCAAAATAGAGGCTGCTGGGGCAATTCCTATATTTAATAATGGGCAAACAAATATTGAAAATCCTCTGACTGTCAACGCCGAACAGTTAGCCTTGAATCTTAAGGGATTGTACCAAGGAGGCGCTAGTGGTAATTTACAGATTACTGGTTCTGCCCTTAACCCTTTAGTTGGCGGTAAGGTAAATTTATTTAACGGTCAGGTATTATTGGCAGAATCTACCAATGCTTCCACAGTTGGCGATCGCAATCTCGGCGTAGCACCTATAAAAGCTAACAAACAAGATAAAACTGAAAACAATGATGCGATCGCTAGGTTTAATGATTTAGAAATAGAGTTAGGCAAAAATGTCGAAGTCACTCGTCCGCCGATTCTCAGTTTCCAAGCAACTGGCAACCTCACAGTAAACGGTTCTTTCGCTGACCCTATACCAGATGGGACTATCCGCCTCAAGCAAGGTGGGGTAAATTTATTTACTACCCAATTTAAACTAGCTAATAGCAAAAACACAGCAACTTTTAGATCTAATCAACCCCGTGACCCCATCTTAGATGTTCAGCTTTTTGCTAAAGTTGTGGATGTAGTTCAGAATACTGATCTTAGTCGGTCAACTACTGCTGGTTTAGGAGCTTTAGAGAGCGTCAGAGTTGAAGCCACGGTGAAAGGCCCTGCTAGTAAACTCAATGAAAACCTAGAACTTACAAGTAGTCCTTCACGCAGTCAAACAGAGATTGTTGCTCTGTTGGGGGGTGGGTTTATAGATACAGAAGGACGTGGCGATAGCACTTTAGGTTTAATTAATATCGCAGGTTCCGCTGTATTTAATAACTTTCAATCAGCTTTTAACCAAATTGGTAGTGCCTTTGGTTTAAGTGAATTTCGGATATTTCCTACTGTCATCTCTGATAATCCCGAAGCAGGTAAGAGTAGTTCAACCTTAGAATTAGCCGCAGAAGCGGGGGTTGATCTTTCTCCTAAAGTTTCTGTTTCTAGCATCAAAATTTTAACAGCAGATGATCCCTTCCAGTGGGGGATTAATTACCGTATAAACAATCAAGTTCGTGTGCGTGCTTCTACTAATTTAGAAGATGACAGTCGCGCAGTAGTGGAGTATCAAACACGGTTTTAACTGATAGCGCTGAAGGGGTGATTAATAGTCATTGTCAGCCACACAAATACCTTTACATTTAATACCATTTGTAGCTGTGCGCTGACAATGAGAACACAGAACTTTTTCGTTTTCAGTTTCTTGATGGATATTTAGATTGTTGGTTGAATGTAACTTGTCTGTTGCAGTTTGGATTTTGACAGTCATATTATCAAAGCGTAAGTGGATGGCATAAGTATGAAAACTCGAATTTTTTCCATTGTATTATACGAACTACTTCCTGGCTTTTGGTTGTGGATTGGTGAGTATTTTCAAGCTATACAGATAATATTATCTTCCTAACGGGGTATGGGGGCGATCGCTCTTATGTCAAAATCTAGAAATTCTCTCAAAAATGGTAATGGATTTTTATTCATACTTGTTATTTCTAACGGTACAAGACTAATAACTAAAAATAGTGCAATTTAAAAGTAGTGTAAATATCGTAAATTATGGACGCTGCCAAACGCATTGCCACTCTAAATCGCATCCGCAAACTCAGCCGCCTGATGGATACATCAATACGTATCCCTTTAACAGGTTTTCACATTGGAATAGATCCAATTATTGGTTTAGTTCCCGGTGCTGGTGATTTAATCAGTACGGCGTTTTCAGCTTACATTATATTTTTAGCTACCCGCTTCGGCATCCCACATCAAGATCTAGTTAAAATGATTTTTAATGTTGGTTTAGAAACAGTAGTGGGTACTGTGCCTTTTATTGGTGATTTATTTGATGCTTTCTATAAGTCTAATATTCGTAATTTGGCAATTTTAGAGCAACATTTGACAATGGTTGAACCAGAAATCAAAGAAATTTCTGATGAATTTTACGAGAGTAGGGGCGGGTTAATAAAGATCCCCTATGATTCATGATGATTTCGGTAAAGTCGCCCCTACTTTGAACTTGAAAACCGTGAGTTTACACTGCGATCATTTCCGGTTCTGTTGCGTATAAATTGCCAAAAAAGTCGTAGCGATCGAGTGCTTCCAAAATTCCCCAGGCATACTGTCCTTGAGAAAAGTAAACTTGTGGATAAGTACGCAACTTTTCAATTTCTTTGCTGTGGTTGCCAACAACCACAGCCAGTGTATTCCCAGCTAGCATTGATTCATCATTACCTGATGCACCTGCCACTAAAAATCTTTTGATTGGTAGTCCCCATTTCAAAGCACAATAGCGAATTGCATCTCCTTTTGAAGCCCGGATTGGTAACAGATCAAGATACATATTATGGCTGTAAATTCCTTTGACATGGAGCCGTCGCCGTCGTAGATGACGCATAATCTCCTTGAAACTCATAGATTTTTCTTCATCGATAAAGTAGCTGAGTTTGAATTTACCTTGGACTTCTGGAGGTTGCAGCATTACTCCTGGTAGTTCCTCCATCGCTTGACGAACAGCATCGAGTTGCCAACGATAGCTAATGTGCCTTTCCCAATTTGTATCTGTGACTACTTGAGGCCCATAGTAAATTTCGCTACCTGTCGATACAATCATTAAGTCTGGCATTGGGAACCGCCATTCTTCCAGCATCTCTAAAGAACTTTTCAAGTTTCGTCCAGTAGCAATTCCTACACCAGTTGTGTTGCCTTCATGATGCAGTCGCTCAATTAATTTTTCTAAGGCTTCTTGATCACCTAATAAGGTGTTATCGATTTCGCAAACCAGAAAACGATCTGCGGTTGGTAAGCGGTTCTTTTCGGGTATGTTCCAATCAGGCAGACGACTGGCTGGAGCTTGCTGTAAGGGGCTAAGCAGAGATTGAACTCGCCGTTGGGGCAACTGCTGCACTTGTTCGAGATATTGTTCTACATGGCTATCCCAAGAAAAATGTTGTCGGACATTATTTAAGCCATTAGTAGACCACTGTTGCCATTGTTCGGTATCAGTTAGCGCCGTCCGTAGAGCATCCTGGATCTGTTTAATATCGAGAGGGTCAATTAACATCCCATTATGGCAAGCTGCCAAGATATCTCGTGGACCGCCATCAGATGTAGCGATAATTGGCACACCGCAAGCTGTAGCTTCGATTAAGGTGAGACCAAATGGCTCAGTCAATGCTGGATTAATAAAGACTCCCTGTGTTTTTGCCAGCAATCGATATAATTCGGGAACTTCGTCAGCGCTATGGTGTTTAGGATGGGCAACGTACCCGTAAAGGTCGTAGCGGTCTATTAACTGAAAGATTTCTGTAAGTACCTGACGCGGGCCTGATTCCATCGTTGTGATGTCATCTCGGTTTCCTAACACCAGGACTAGGTTTGCTAAGTGGCGCAACTGTGGATCTTCGCCGTATGCTTTGACAAGTGTATTGACATTTTTACGCATTGCTGGACGAGACAGCGCCATCACAATCGGCTTTTGAGGGTCTTTGAGAAATCGTTTCAATTCCTCGTAGATTGGTGGTTCCCGCCAATTTTTAGGAACTGGGTAAAAGCGCTCAAGTACTACTCCAGGAGGAATTACCACCATTCGTTGCGGCTGATAGTGGTCATAAATGCCGTACTGTTGCGTTACTTCTTGATGGGTACTGGCGATGACTAATGCTGCACTTGCAAGAGTGGTTTCTTCAGCTTCAATTCGTGTACTAATATGAAAATTGTTTTCAATAGTTTCCGGTTTGGTTCCTTGCTCTAACATACGTTGGTGTTTCACTCGTCCGAGGGAATGACCAGTATGCACAAGTGGGACACCTAACCAACCAGCAACCCGACAACCCACATATCCAGCGTCGGCGTAATGGCTATGAATGACATGGGGTAATTTTCCTACTTGGCGTAGGTGCTTAAGTAATTCATCTGCAAAGTTATCTAAATGTGGCCAAAGAACTTCTTTGCGGAGATATCGACGCGGGCCACAATTCAGGCGAATAATTTGGGCTTTGTCACAAAGAACTTCTACAGGTTGAGCGTAGTCAGAGCTAACTTTTGGATCATTAACTAAACGAGTGACTAAATCTACACGTTCTACTTGTGGGTTGGCGGCTAATGCTTCAGCGAGTTCTACTACATATTTTATTTGTCCACCTGTGTCAGCATCTCGTCCTAATTCTAAATTTTTACCTCTAATTAAACCGTGAACACTGACTAGTAGAATATACAACCCTGAGCTATTTGACATTGTGCATCCCTCAACTTTAGTGTATTACAGGCAAGGCATAGCTTCTCATACACATGGCTGTTGACCGCTACAGATTAGTAAAAAAATATGCGGGCATTTACAGATTATAAAACAGATTGTGCTTACAGTTAATAGTAAAAATAAACAGAGCGATCGCACATTAAAATTTCAATATCAATCATCAATAACAGCACAGATATAAACCTCTGTTTCCCTATGATTGAGGCTATATCCATGACTTTCTTGTCTTAGTAATAACAACAGCTTTGGAAAATACATTTATCAAACTTGACTTTATTTGGATGTTTTTTATTGATGCATAATATTCAATTTTTGTGTTCATTTTTACAGACGCAAAGCGTTTAGAATGATACTAAAGTTTGTCTAAGGGTGCTTGGTAAATAAATTATGTGATGATTTTGAAGTATAGTACGTCATATTACGTAAATGTAGTACCTTCAAATTTGATTTTTGATATGAAAACAGCAACTATCATCCGACACATCGCCTTTGAAGATTTAGGAAACCTCGCACCTACTTTGAGGCAACATGATTATGCTGTGACTTATATGGAAGCGGGTTACGACGATATCACACAGATTGATCCTCTAGCTCCTGATCTTGTTGTTGTCTTAGGAGGACCAATTGCTGTATATGATCAATTAGATTATCCCTTCTTGTCAGACGAGCTCAATTTTTTAGAATCACGACTAAATTTAGATTTGCCAACTCTAGGACTTTGCTTGGGTAGTCAACTAATAGCGAGGGTATTAGGTGCAAAAGTTTACCCTGGCAATCAGGGAAAAGAAATCGGTTGGGCATCTATAAATTTAAGTGAAGCAGGTAAACATAGTCCCTTAGCTTATTTAGCACCTGAAGAGACATTTGTCTTACATTGGCATGGGGACACTTTTGATTTGCCAAATGGCTCCACTCTTTTAGCTTCTACCTCGAAATATCCCAATCAAGGGTTTTCATTTGGTAAACACTGTTTAGGATTACAGTTTCATCCAGAGGTAACTGCTCGTGGTTTGGAACGTTGGTTCATTGGTCATGCTAATGAAATTAATTCTACACCTGATATAAGTGTCAATCAACTGAGATTAGATACAAAACGTTGTGCTTCTAGGCTAGAAATTCAAGCTTGGAAATTATGGAATGCGTGGTTAAAAACACTCATTTAATATTAGCCATTTTGTTTATGCACTTGTTGGTTCTGTATAACCTTGAATATTTTCAGGTTCAAATTGACGTAATATACGAGTTGCCTGACGAGTTAGTTCTTCAGTACCTTGAACAACAATCAAATATTTACCTTCATTCAGGCGATTGCGATAAGGCAGAGCATCACCACTACCTACAGTTAAACCTACACCACCACCCACAAAGTAAGCACCTAACGCACCCGCAATAGCTCCGAAAAACCCGCCAATCAGATGATTACCAATACTACCAACCACAGGCAAAATTTCGATGCCAGTTAAAAAATTAAAAGCATAACCTGCAACAAATCCAAAAGGAATTAGCCAAGAGACTAAGCGTTTTGCTCCTTTTTTAGCCTGTAAATTAGGGTCAATTAATCCATATTCATCAGCACTTTTATAGCCACTTCCCAAAATGTCAATTTGTTGACTTGGTAAGCCTTCTTGTGCCAATGCTGAGTAAGCTGCTTCGACTTGCATCCGGTCTGGTAAAACTGCAATTAAGTAATTCATAAAAAACCTCAACTATACTATTGCAGATTAAACAATATAGCAGATTATGACCTCTCTCTGAGGAACGAAACCCCGTATTCCCCAGGTTTTATTGGGTTTTGCTAGCCCTCTACCTAACATATAATTTTCTAGTAAAATCAGCAGATAATTACATATAGTTAGCATCCACCACAAGTCAAATATGCAACAAAATAATCAAATAGCTGTTGAATTTCATGATGTCACCTTTAGCCGCGATCGCCGCCCTCTAGTATCAAATCTCAACTTTTCCATCCGTCAGGGAGAAGCACTAGTATTACTCGGACGCAGTGGTAGCGGCAAAACTACGACAATGAAATTAATTAATCGTCTCTTCACACCTACCCAAGGGGAAGTATTATTTAACGGCATTCCCACAACTCAGTGGGATGAAATAAAACTGCGGCGCAAGATTGGTTATGTAATTCAAGAAACTGGTTTATTTCCCCATTTCACTGTGGAGCGTAATGTCGGTTTAGTTCCGACTTTAGAAGCTTGGCAACCTAAACAAATTAAAACACGGGTTTATGAATTGTTGCACTTGGTAGGCTTAGAGCCGGCACAATTCGCTGGGCGTTATCCCCATCAACTTTCGGGAGGACAAAGACACCGGGTAGGGGTAGCGAGGGCATTAGCAGCAGATCCGCCAGTGTTGTTGATGGATGAACCCTTTGGCGCACTTGATCCGATTACGCGGCTAGAACTACAACAAGAGTTTCGGCGGTTACAAAAAGAATTAGGTAAAACTGTGGTATTTGTCACCCACGATATCCAAGAAGCTTTTGTTTTAGCGTCAAGAATTGGTTTAATGTATGGGGGAGAGTTGATTGTGTTAGCTACAAAG
>JBBSOP010000083.1:0-12767 GCA_038259655.1 Chroococcales cyanobacterium | reverse complement strand
TTCATACTTAATCCCAATTAATCTTTTTGATTCCTGGGGGTATAGTTCTATTCTTTCTAAGGGACTTGTCATTATTGATATACATGGTTACATTTTTCTGTTTATTTTCCCACAAAATTTATTTTAAAGATAGGTCTATTGTTCTTTGGTTTCAACTCCTTCGGCGATCGCAGTCATACTCATTGACTTAGCAATACCAATCATAGCGGGTACTAACCCCATAGCTTCTTGATTATCCTGCATCCGTTTGACAAACGATTTATCAATTTTGAGCGCATTTAAAGGAAAGCTATGCAGATAACTCAAAGATGAGTATCCAGTACCAAAATCATCTATAATTAACTTGATTCCTCGCTCCTTTATTTGCTGAATAATTTTTTTTACTGCCTCCGTATTTTCCATAATGACACTTTCTGTAATCTCTAATTGTAAAGTATTAGATTTTATTTTAGTTTCGTAAATAATTTGGTCAATTTGTGATATTAAGTTAGGATGTGTAAACAACTGTACACTTAAGTTAACGCTCATTGTCAGATTTTCTGGTGTTGTTGTGTGATTTTGCCAGGTGTGTAATTGCTGACAAGCTGATCGTAATACCCAAATATTGATATCATTAATTAAACCTGTTTCTTCTGCTACAGGAATAAAATCTACGGGATAAATGAGACCGCGAATCGGATGTTGCCAGCGTACAAGTGCTTCAAATCCAGCAATCATACCTGTAGTTAGAGAAATAATTGGCTGATAGTAAACGAGTAGTTCTTGACGTTCTACAGCTCTACGCAGGTCATTTTCTATCTCTAAAAGTTGGATTGCTTCCTGATACATCACTGGGTCAAAAATATGGTATCTAGCTCTTCCTAAAGCTTTAGCACGATACATTGCTGTGTCAGCATCGCGTAGTAAATATTCTGGCTGTTCGTAGTCTTTCTCACCCCAATTAATGCCGATACTGGCACTCATAAATACTTCATATCTAGACAATTTAAAAGTAAGTGATAGCTGTTGTAAAATATTCTTAGCAACTTGAATTGCTGAATTTATATCGGTCAGATTCTCTAAGAGAATGCCAAATTCATCACCACCTAACCTCGCCAAAGTGTCAAGTGGTGCTAGACATGCTTGTAGGCGGTGGGCGATGGACATGAGTAATTCGTCTCCCACTAGATGTCCTAGAGAATCATTGACAACTTTAAAGCGATCGCAGTCTAAAAATAATACAGCAAACTGATAACTGGGTTCTTGCTTGGCAAAATTTAGAGCTTTTTCTAGTCGCCTCATAAATAAAACTCGGTTTGGTAAACCAGTTAGGGAATCATGTAGTGCTATATGTAGTAATTTACTTTGCAGTTGTTGACGGGAAGTAATTTCTGCTTGGAGTTTTTGCAGAGTTGTTTCTAACTCCCATGTCCGCTTTTTTACCCTTTGTTCTAATTCAGCATTGAGATTTAAGACTTCTAATTGTACTGTCCTCAATGCCATCTGATTTTGCACACGCACTAGAACTTCTTCAAACTCAAAAGGTTTAGTAATATAATCTACACCTCCTATTCTAAAAGCTTTTACCTTATCAAAAACATCATCTAAAGCACTAATAAAAATCACTGGAATATCCGCAGTCAAATCCCAAGCTTTTAAACGTTGACAAACTTCATAACCGTCTACCTCCGGCATCATAATGTCAAGTAAAATTAGATCCGGTAATACTGTTTGACAAGCAGTCAACGCCATTTGCCAGTTCAAAGCTTTGCGAACGTTATATCCTGACTTGGTAAGCAGCGCAGACAACACTCGTAGATTGTCTGCCATGTCGTCAATGATTAAAATATCTTTTTTATCAGGATCTAACCGCTGGTAATTCATTCTGCGTTTGTTCTAGTCAATTCCATGATTTTCTCAAGCCGAGAGTTGTTTGCTAAATCTCTGAAAAATCAGAAAATTTGACCCTTATCCGGCAGAATATGCTGGAGTAACTTTTTTGCTACAACTTACTACTGATAAAGTATATTGCCCAATTAAGGAATATCAGCGACAAATACCACAGAATGCTTCCGTATTTATGGCGTGAAAGGTACTGAGGATTTTTGACGGTTTCTAGTTAGCTGATATATTTTACACTTAGATGTTGGCTCACACTTCCAGACGTAGTTTGGGTTAAGCACAGCGCAACATGGATAAAAGTGTTGGGTTTCCTTACGTCAAACGCCACTTACTACCCTGCGGGTACTCCTTACGGAGAACTCGCAGAGTAGCCGCAGAAGCGTCTACAAGTCGGCAGAGCCGACGACAGTCGCCTCAAGTCGGGAAACCCGCCCACGGCGCTGTCTCCCCAACGCAGTGGCTCCCCAACCTACATTTTTTTGCATCATTTTAGTCGTGTCAATCCACTACAGTAATTAACTTCTTGTCGGTAAAAAAATTATTGTATTACAGGTCGGGTGAAACCTCGCTCCTTGTGGGCGGCTGCATTTTTACTGTTGCACGTTCCCTCTTGCCCTTGACTCCGAAAAAGTTAATGCTTGGCCTCGTACTTCTGTATTTAATTGACCTTTGTCATAAACAATTTGGCCACCGACAATAGTTGTTACAGCCCATCCTGTGAGATTCCAGCCTTCAAAAGGACTCCAGCGACACTTGGTTAACAGTTCCTCACGCCGGACTGGGCGGAATGTGTTTAAATCTACAAGTACTAAATCAGCATCGTAACCAGGAGCGATCGCACCCTTATTGGCAATGCCGTATGCTTTAGCTACAGATGTTGACATCCAATTGGCAACTTGGGCAACTGTACACTGCCCTTGGGTAGCAGCAGTTAACATTAAAGCTAGAGAAGTTTCTACCCCAGGCATCCCAGAAGGACTATTCGGATATTCTTGAGCTTTTTCTGCCAAAGTGTGGGGCGCATGATCTGTAGCAATGAAATCAATTACGCCATCTTTTAAAGCTTGCCATAAAACTTGATTATCGTGGGGCGATCGCAATGGTGGATTCATTTGTGCCAATGTACCAATCTTTTCATAAGCACTGGTATTTAACAACAAATGTTGTGGTGTTACCTCCGCTGTCACCCAACTCGGTTTATCCTGACGCAGCAGTTCTGCTTCTTCGGCTGTTGACATGTGCAGAATGTGCAAACGGCGCTGATATTTTTGAGAAAGTTTTAATGCCTGTTTTGTGGCCAAGAGTGCAGCTTGATTATCTTGAATCTGAGAATGAACTGCGGGATCGTGAATCCCGGCAAATTCTTGGCGACGTTGGTTAATTCTAGCTTGGTCTTCGGCATGAACAGCAATTAAGCGATCGCCTTGGGCAAAGATGGCCTCTAAGGCTGTATCTTGATCAACTAGCAGCTGACCATGCATCGACCCCATAAAAATCTTAATTCCCGGTGTCGGTTTGGCTAAAAGCAAATCTGGCTGGTTTTCTGTTGTTGCCCCAATAAAAAAGCCATAATTAACCAAACATTTGTTAGAGGCACGTTGCAGCTTGTCGTCTAAAGCTTGTTGGGTAGTTGTCAAAGGGCGAGTGTTGGGCATTTCCAAAAAGGAGGTAACGCCACCTTTGGCACAGGCACAACTGGCTGTAAATAAGTCTTCTTTGTGTTCTAACCCTGGTTCGCGGAAATGCACCTGCGGGTCTATAACTCCTGGCAACAAAGTTAACCCTTGCGCGTCAATTACTGTGGTTGGTGTTGTAGTGGAAATTTTCGGTGCAACTTCAATGATATGGCGATCGTGCGTCAGCACATCTCCTAACATCAATTCCCCATTAGGTAGAATAATGTGAGCGTGGCGAATCAGTAAACTTTCTGGAGATGGCATGGAGTTAAAAATATATCAGACAAGAAGCGATGTTTTACAGAAAACTATACTTTTAGGTTAAACTTAGTTGCACTCTTGGTAATAATTTTTTGCATAATAGTAAAAAAAATTTACTTTTAACTTATAAGTCGGGCTACCAAAAAACCGACATATCTGCCGCTAAGATCAAGATACAAAGTCTCTTTAGGTGAGTGAATTACCCACGCTTTCCCTTACTTCAGTAATTTAATGCAAAACCAAGTGTCTGATAAAAACTCTAGTCAACAACCCGATAATTCCTGGATCGCAGAACTAGGTAGAACAGTTGTATTAAGTATCGTTCTAGCCCTAGGCATTCGTACTTTTGTTGCTGAAGCTCGCTGGATTCCTTCTGGTTCTATGGAACCAACACTACACGGAACCCCAAATCAGTGGGAAGCAGACAAAATTATTGTTGATAAGTTGAAGTATAAGTTTTCAGAACCGCAAAGGGGAGATATTGTAGTCTTCTCACCTACAGAAGAGCTACAAAAAGAGCAATACCAAGATGCCTTTATCAAACGTATAATTGCTTTACCTGGAGAAACAGTAGAACTCAGGAATGGCAAAGTATATATCAATAAAAAACCCCTCCCAGAAAGCAAATATCTAAGTTCGCAACAAACCACAGCAATTGATGTTTGTACATCAGGACAGCAACCGCCTTACTTAGCAAAGCCAGAAACCATACCACCTAATTCATACTTAGTGCTAGGTGATAACCGTAACAGTAGCTATGATAGCCGCTGTTGGGGTGTTGTTCCTCGTGAGAACATTATAGGTCGCGCTATAGTGCGTTTTTGGCCTCTCAATCATGTTGGAGAAATAGATCAGTCGCCACTTTACCCTAGTGCGAGATGATCCATTTAGGTATAAATTAAGTAATCACAGAAGTAGAAATTTTAGATTTGACAATAGCAGTCCTATCATCAGTGTCAAAAGCTGGAGATGGGACTGCTGTATTATTTAAGGTTTTTTGAATTTTTATTTCTGAGTAGTTTTACTACTATTTATAAATATGATAACACGCAACTCATATCGTAGAAAGACTATATTAGCTAGTTAAAATTACTTTATTTACTTATAAGAATATCTTGTAGCTTTTAAAAAAATAATTACTTTATCTCATGAATCTAGGATTTGTGCATTTTTGTATGCAGATTCGCAAGCTCTTATGGGAATACTAAGCATGACCATAAGTTAAACGACAAATACGAAAATAGGTAACTGTTTAACTTTTTTCAGTTAGCTTTTGGTGCTTAACTATCCGGATTTTTCCTCTAAAAACTGTAGAGAATTAGTAGGGTTAAGTAAACGGGCAACTTTCTATGAAAATTCAGTTTTATACATATAAAAAATTTATATGCACTTAATTATTAGGCTCTTAAAACGGATTTTTTCCACTTTTGATTACTTTCTGGTAACAAAAGTGATGTTGCCAGAAAGCTGATGTTTACTGGGTAAAACGGTTCAATAATCGACAAATCAGCATCTGCTCAAATAAAGTCGACAACTGATTTACCGAGACATCAAAACAATGAGTTAATAGGCACAACCATAATGCAAGTAGACGAAAAAAAATTACCAATAATTACTAGGTAACTGAAATTCATCTATGAGCCTTAACAGTCAAGATGATCCACTAGAGGACAGGTTTATGTCAATTCTCAGTTAAATTATATTTTTTTTGAGTACAGGTGTTCTAAGAATTTGGCAATTTGCTGGATAAGAGATATAACCTGCAAGAGCATTGTTCTGTTGAGACGCTTTGAGTCAGAGTCTTCACCCATCACAGCTAACCTCAGGCAGAAAGCTAGTAGATGCCAATCGTGACCGAATCTTCTATTGAACAGTATTTCATTGATTTCTGAATAATGAGGACAACAATGTTAGTGAATTTTGTAGATGAGCGTGGTAGCGGTAGATAGAACGAGTGTGAAATTCTCCCTCGACTATCGGTGAAAATTTTGTAGGATTTCTTGGGTATGACACTGATAGTATTAGTCAGTTAATGATGCGGTGCGGGGCGATTTGTCTATTCACCCTCATAAATTCAATGACCCATTGCATCCAAATTCAGTCATTCATAATCATCGGATGCTAGTTTAAATATCAGACAGTATTTTTTCCCAACTTCAGAAAAAATACTCAAATGGTAGTAATAAATTCACTGATGACACAATTAAAAGGTATAATCCTAGCTTGACGATCGCCCTGATCACCATAAGTCAAATGCACGTTGAGATAAACATGAGGCTTGTAGGGCATTCGTTCAGCCCATTCAATCGCTACAATACCTGGCATTACCTCAAGACCTTCCCAGTAAGTTTCTAGGTTTAAGGCTAGAACCTCTTGTGGTTCTAAGCGATATAAATCCAAATGGTAAAGCGGTAAGCGTCCTTCCGTATACTCATTAATCAAAGTAAAAGTAGGGCTTACAATTGGTTCGCTGATGCCTAAACCTTGGCCAATACCTTGTACTAGTGTCGTTTTGCCAGCGCCTAAATCTCCCTCTAGCAAGATGACACTACCTACACCAAGAGTCTGACCAAGAGTAATTCCTAAACGTAGCGTCGCTTCTGCATCTGCAAGAAATATTTTCATTTCCCATCGCGCGTTTTGTGATGAGTTCTACTGTACCAACGTAACAAAACTCGTGCTAGTTTTTGGGGATTGTGACGCACACAACCTGTTTCATCTTCATACAAAATATTCGCTGGGACAATTCGCCGCCCTAGTTGAGATATGGCTTCTCTATCTATAAAAACGGGGTGGGAGTTTTGTTGGGCGTAGCGGATAAGTGATTGCTCTGAGGGAGATTTTTTGTGTACTAATACAGCATCAAACAGCTGTCTATGTCCGCAAGCAGTATCAATTGCTCTAATATGGTCAGCAACTGTGTACCCCTCAGTTTCTCCTGGTTGGGTCATGATATTGCAGACATAGATACGGGGGGCTTGTGTCACAGCGATCGCATCGGCAATTTCTGGTACAAGTAAATTAGGAATTAAGCTCGTATAAAGACTACCTGGGCCAATAATAATGTAATCAGCTTCTTTAATTGCCTTAATAGCTGCTGGTACTGCTGGAGGATTAGCAGGAATGCAGCCAATTTTGACAACTTTTCCCCCCGCTTTGGGAATACTCGACTCGCCCTCAATTCGGCGACCATCGGCTAATTCTGCCCAAAGACGAACATCACTCAAAGTTGCTGGCAAAACTTGTCCTCGCACGGCTAGCACTTTGGAACTGGCTGCAACTGCCCGTTCTAAGTCGCCAGTAATATCACTCATTGCCGTTAAAAACAAGTTACCAAAACTGTGACCTGTCAATCCATCGCCAGCCCGAAAGCGATATTGAAATAATTCTGTTAATAACTTTTCTTCATCTGCTAAAGCTGCTAAACAATTACGAATATCTCCTGGTGGTAAAACTCCAAATTCTTGGCGTAACCTTCCAGAAGACCCACCATCATCAGCTACAGTCACAATTGCAGTAATATTAGCACTGTAGGCTTTTAGTCCCCTCAATAAGGTAGAAAGTCCTGTACCACCGCCAATCACGACGATTTTCGGCCCTCGATACAATCGCCGATAGGCCAACAGGACATCAATCAGTTCTTCTTCACCTTCTGGTCTTAACACCTTAGTAATTGAACTGACGGTGCGAGTTTGCCCCCACAGTAGCAACAGCAAGCCGACAAGCAGCACCAAAGGCCCGCTGATATAGTTGGGTAAGAGGTTGGCAATAACTCCTAGAAAACCCCTAACCAACTCAATCAGCCAAAAAATTGGGGTTAACTTAATCCAAATAGCTAACCCCAAACTAGCCAGCAGTACACCTCCCACACTAATCAACCACCAACGTTTGACAGATAATCCAGGAGATAACCATTTGAACCACTGGTTGACCCGATGGGAAGTTCGACTACGTGACTGTTTTTGTAGAGTATTGAGGGCTTGTCTAAGAAAACCGATTGACATACCTAATTGGGAGCAGGGGGACAAACTAATGATTAACAGAAAATGTACACTACCTGGTTTTAGCACCAAGTGGGACATTATTAAATTTTTCTATGCGATTAGATTAAAAGTGAGTCGTTAAAGTTGCCAGTGTTCCTCATAAAACATTACCCAGGCTTGGTAAAAGTGAATTTAATGGAAAAACGAATTTTAGGATTAGATCCAGGACTAGCAATTTTAGGATTTGGAGCAATTACCTGTACACAAGATCCCACTAAAGGACAAGACACAACAGTCAATATGCTGGATTTTGGGGTAATTCGGACATCGGCAGATACAGAAATGGGACAGCGCCTATGTACAATATTTGACGATTTACACACCCTGATTCAAGAATTACAACCAGATTTGGTTGCGATCGAGAAATTGTTCTTCTATCGTATGTCAAGTACAATCCTCGTGGCACAAGCACGGGGTGTAGTTATGTTAGCTTTGGCGCAACATAATTTACCTTATGTAGAATTTACTCCTGCTCAAATCAAACAAGCTTTAACAGGCTACGGCAATGCAGATAAGTCGGAAGTTCAAGATGCGGTGGCGCGGGAGTTAAGTTTAGAAGAAATACCTAAGCCAGATGATGCTGCCGATGCTTTAGCAGTGGCTTTAACAGCGTGGTTCCAGGTTTGACACTCGATATATCCATATATTTCATAGTTATTCGGGCGATCGCCTGAACCAATAAACTGTAATTGGGGATGAGCGATCGCTTTTTGCTATCTGCATTTTTTAGCATCATTAGAGTAGTGTATTAACTTGCTACTTCGTAATCTGTCATATATAGCGATCGCTGATATTATTCAGCTATGGTAGAAATAGCACGGCAAAGCAACCCCTTTAGGGAACACACCCAACGTTTCAGAAAATTAAATTAACACTATATCTATGTTTATATGCGGTTAAAAATTTAGAATACCTATCTTAAAACCTATGTCAGAATTATGGATTAATTTATTTAGTTCAGGATCATTTATTCCGCATGGACATTGCTATTTATGGCAGACAAATTTAGTGTGGTTACACTTAATATCTGACGCACTCATTGCCTTAGCATACTACTCGATCCCGGCAACACTATTTTATTTTGTTCGCAAGCGGCAAGATCTACCTTTTGATTGGATTTTCTTGTTGTTTAGCGCATTTATTGTCGCTTGCGGTACTACTCATATATTGGAAATTTGGACACTTTGGCATCCCACTTATTGGCTGTCGGGATTAGTCAAAGCAGTAACTGCAATAATATCTGTAATTACAGCAATAGAACTTGTGCCGTTAGTACCACAAGCGCTTGCCCTTCCCAGCCCTGCTCAATTAGAACAAACAAATCAAGAACTACAAATACAAATAACTGAACGGTTACGGGTAGAGGCAGAACTGAGAAACTATCAAAATCATTTAGAGGAATTGGTTACTCTGCGTACCAATGAAATTACCAAGACCAACGAACAATTACAACAAGAAATAGCTGAACGCCAGCGTGTTGTAGAAGTTCTGCGACAAAGTGAACAGCGTTACCGCTACTTGGCTAATGCAATTCCTCAGCTTGTATGGACAACTGATGCTGATGGTCAATGTGATTATTTTAATCAAAATTGGTGCGACTATACAGGGCTAACATTAGAGCAGTCTTTGGGCTCAGGTTGGGTAGCAGCCTTGCATCCAGATGATGTAGAACAAGCTAAGAAAGTATGGTTAAATGCTGTAAAAAACGGCACTTTATATGAAAATGAATATCGGTTTAAATGGACTGGTGATGGTTCCTATCGTTGGCAGCTAGCGCGGGGCTTTCCCCTCAAAGATGAGCAAGATAGTGTAATCAAATGGTTTGGGACTTGTACTGATATTGACGAACAAAAACAAATATTACAAGAACGCGCACACTTGCTGGAATTAGAACAATTAGCAAGAGCAAAAGCAGAATCAGCTAATCGCATTAAAGATGAATTTCTTGCCGTTCTTTCTCATGAGTTACGCACTCCACTTAACGCTATTCTGGGTTGGTCTAAGTTACTGCAAAACCGTCAGTTAGAGCCAGCAAAAATATCTCAAGCCTTAGCAACAATTGAGCGTAATGCCAAACTACAAGTACAACTAATTGAAGATTTGCTGGATATCTCTAGAATTTTACAGGGCAAATTAGTATTGAATATTACTAATTTAAACTTAGAATCCATAGTTTTGCTCGCACTAGAGACAATGCGTTTAGCGGCAGAAACTAAATCAATTCAAGTAAGTACAATCTTTGCACCAAATGTAGGACAAGTGATAGGTGATTCTGCCCGCTTGCAGCAAGTAGTTTGGAATCTCCTTTCCAATGCTGTCAAGTTTACACCTAGTGGTGGAAAAGTAGAAGTGCAACTAGAGCAAGTTGATAATTACGCTCAAATCGTAGTTAGTGATACAGGTAAGGGGATGAGCGCAGAATTTTTACCTTACGCTTTTGATTACTTCCGGCAAGCAGATAGTAGCTCCACTAGAACATTTGGCGGATTAGGATTAGGGTTAGCAATTGTGCGTAAGATCATCGAAATGCATGGTGGCACAGTTAAAGCAGAAAGTACTGGCGAGAATCAGGGGTCAAAATTTACCGTCCAGTTACCGCTGCTGATAAATGAGAGTTTAAGCAGGGCGGATGAACAAAATCATCACTTATCATTAACTGCTCAATCTTTACCTTTAGCTACTATGCAGATTTTAGTGGTTGATGATGATGCTGATTCACGAGATTTCATTGTTTTTGTCTTACAGCAAGACGGAGCTGAAGTGATTGCGACATCTTCAGCCTTGGAAGCATTACAAACCCTGAAACAGACAAAGCCAGATGTGTTAATTAGCGATATTAGTATGCCCGGAATGGATGGCTATATGCTGATTCGTGAAGTGAGGACTTGGACAGCAGAACAAGGTGGAAAAATTCCGGCGATCGCTTTGACTGCTTTTGCGAGAAACTATGATCAGCAACAAGCACTACAAGCCGGGTTTCAGATACACTTACCTAAACCTTTTGACGCAGAAGAATTAGTTGCAGCAATTCTTAGGCTGATGGCTATAAAAGATTCTTGACACTTCTCAAAATAGAACAGGTTGGAGAGACGCAATAAATCGCCGTCTGTACAGCAAATCTATTCGTCAACACATTTTTTACTTTTCTTAATCTAAACTAGATATTGTAAGAATTACTGGCAATCTGGCTACAATCATGAGAATCAAAATCTCAGTTGATTTGCTGTTTTTCTAGAATTTGAGACTAAAATACTAATTTTTAGTGATTATTAAGTTTTATACCTTGCGAAAGAGTTTAGAAAAGCTAAATGTACGTATACTAAGCTTATAATCTGATCAATTATTCTAAAATTCTCTGACTCTGCGTCAGCAGTATAGTTTTGAGGGTTTTTTGCAGAAGAATAGTTTTTATTCTAATCAAGAATTTTTGAGAAACCGTTTAGGCTCTCTCTACGTTCTTTGTTAGTCATATTTATGTCATATCTATCCAAGACACTTGATAATAGACGGCTGTTATAGCCCAAAGCCGCCCTGCTAGGAGCAAAATAAATGATTCTGGACGGAAATAAGCCCCAAAAACTTTTGAAAATGCCAGATGCCGCAGCCACAAATCAAATAATTTACACCGATCAAGAAGAAAATAGAGGGATGTTTTTTCGCCTGTTTGGATCACCATCGAAGTTATTGATTATTTGCCTTTTGGGCATTGGATTAATGACGGCGAGTTGTGGCTCATCTCAAAAAGAATCAGCCAAGGCACAATCTCAGCGCTCCAGTAAGACGGGAGAAAGTGCAACACCTGTAGATGTAGCGATCGCCCGTACTAGCTTGCTCAAAAAACCCCTAGAATACACAGGTACTACCACGGCTTTCCGTACAGTGTCATTGCGATCGCAAGTAGAAGCCAGACTATTGGCATTGAATCTAGATGTGGGCGATAGAGTTAAGCTTGGGCAAAACGTCGGGCAATTGGATGATGCCATACTTTTGACAACATTAAGGCAAGCAGAAGCAGAACTAGCAGCCCTAAAATCAGAAGTAGCTAGAGCCAAAACTCAAGTCAGTAATGCTCGTGCAGATGTGGAACGGGCGCGGTTAGAAGTGGTGCAAGCTCAAGCAGATTCACAACGGCAGCAGAATCTATTTAAAGAAGGTGCGATCGCCCAACAAGCAGCCGAACAAGCGCGTACACAAGCCCAAACAGCAGCCCAAGCGCTGCGAGCTGCTCAAGAACAAGTGCGTACAGAACAAGAAGCAGTCGCCGCTGCTCAAGGCAGAGTCGTTGCTCAACAAGCAGTAGTTGCCCAAACCAAAGAGCGTCGATCTTATGCTCGGCTGGTATCCCCAATCACTGGTGTTGTGACAGAAAGGGTGACAGAACCAGGTAACTTGCTCCAACCGGGTAACGAAGTTTTGCAAATTGGAGACTTTAGCCGGGTAAAAGTCGTAGTGCAAGTTTCCGAATTAGAACTGTCAAAAATTAAAGTCGGGCAATCTGTGCAAGTTAGCTTAGATGCCTTTCCCAATCGCTCATTTATGGGGAAAGTGACACGCATTTCTCCGGCTGCGGATGCGACAGCTCGTTTAATCCCAGTAGAAGTTGTAATTCCCAATACTGCTAACAATATTGGTAGCGGACTATTGGCACGAGTTACCTTTGGTAGTCAGACACCAGAGCGAGTAGTGATACCGCAAACAGCTCTGCAAAAGCCAGCAGGAAACAAAAAAGCTGCTGCGGATGCAGAACCAGAAAATCAAAATGGGACAGTATTTGTCGTTACAGATGCACAAGACAAGCCAAAGGTAGCAGCGCGTGCTGTCACTTTAGGAAAAAAGATTGATAGCAGAGTAGAAATTTTATCCGGCTTGCAACCAGGCGATCACTATGTTGCTCGTAGTGCCAAAC
>JBBSOP010000082.1:0-13319 GCA_038259655.1 Chroococcales cyanobacterium | reverse complement strand
TTTTAGAGAGTCGCGGGTCTCCAAATGCTTTTACCCCAACTGCTTGAGCGTGTATTCTGATTGGATTTTCCACTGCCTTTTACTCCCCACAACTCCTTCTGTTATTACTTTACTTGGACTTGTGTGTACACCGTAGCCCACCGTGGGGGAGAGGTTTGGAGAGGGGTTTTTAGAGCCGTCGAACTCACTTTTATTTATTGGGGTTCTGACAAAAACAGTTTTTAGCTTTGGGAAGTAGTCGCACTCAACAGAGTCTATTTTTATTACTTAGCTGTTTGGTGTTTTAAAAGTTTTTTTGAATTAGCTTAATCCGCATCAGAAGGCTTCGCTTGTTAGTAATCAGTTGGATTTGGGAATACTGATACATGAGTCAATGCAATCCTTAGCTGGTAAGCGCAACATACATTTCAATGCAAAATCCCTGTTTATTATTTCAAATTTATAAACAAGGTACAACTGGCGGTAATGATGCCAATTTTACTAGGAAGCATCTTTGCCAGTATAAATCTTACTTATAGCCGATTAATTTTATTTTTGGTACTCAGATGACTTCAGTTTCTATTGTTGATAATTCAGTAAAGTTTTCTGGTAATAGTCGTTCGAGTTTAAAAAAAAGGACGCTGTTATTTCGTTATCTAGCAGAAATAAATTTAATTTTTGGAATCTGGTATTTGCAATGGCGCATGACTCATTCAATTAATTTTGATGCGTTGTGGCTTTCTATTCCGTTGTTGTTAGCAGAAATTTACAGCTATTTCGGTGGTGTGATGTTTGTCATTGGGTTATGGCGACCCCTAGATAGACAGGTTAAGTCTCTTAATCAAATAACTCCATCCCTATCCAGATCCGATTGGCCGACAGTAGATGTGTTTATTACTTGCTACAACGAGCCGCCGGAAATTGTCAAAGAAACTGCTCAGGCGGCTTTGGCAATAGATTATCCTGTCACTAAACTGCGAGTTTATGTATTAGATGATGGTAACTCGGCTGATATGCGGGCTATGACCGAAAAGTTGTGTATTGAGGATTTGCGATCGCCTCTATTACAAAAAGAAGCAAGTCGCATTGATGCAGAACACTCTGATTTATTAGAACGCCTCCAGCAACTAGAAAACCTGCAACCTGATACTGAAGCAGCTGAACAATGGTTACAAGAACAAAGTCACAATCTTGATCAAACTGCTGTCAGATTTGTTCAAAGTCTACGCCGATTAATTCTTTGGCTACCTCCCAATCATCAAAATATCAGCGATGCTTCTGTAAAGGGGCTAGGCGATCGCTTGATGACTGAACGCAAAACTCTAGAAGCCGCGATTCGTAAGAAAGAACTAGAATTAGTTGAACTTGCTCGTTTTCGCTATATTGCTCGTCCCAAACCTGTTGGTGTGCCTCACCATGCCAAAGCAGGTAATCTCAATTACGCGATTTTTTCAGGCGAAACTTTTGGAGAGTTTATTCTAACTCTCGATGCCGATCATATTCCCAAACCGCAATTTCTCCAGCGAGTCTTGCCGTATTTCTACACTTACAATCTTTTCATAGGAAAGTACGAACAAAATCGGATTGCTTTTGTACAAACTCGCCAAGATTTTTACAATATTCCTCCAGGCGATCCCTTTGGACATCGAGCCAATTTATTTTATGGACCACTCCAACAAGGTAAAGATGGCATGAATGCCGCGTTTTACACAGGGACAAATGCGGTATTAAGACGTGAGGCACTGATTAGTGTAGGATTACAAAACTTTTCTGATGAGTTTGCCAAAGATGAAAAACGTTTAAACGAATTTCAATTAATTGGTGGTGTATCCAGCAACAGCATTACAGAAGATATGAATACCGCTATGCGTTTACATGGTGCTGGCTGGAAATCTATCTATCATAATGAACTTTTGGCAGAAGGTTTAGCACCTGATGATTTGAGTTCTACTCTCAAACAGCGACTACGTTGGGCGCAAGGAACTATTCAAGTATTAGTTAGAGAAAATCCCTTGACTAAACCAGGGCTAACGTTTTGGCAACGTTTGCAATATTTCAAGACCATGTATAGCTATTTTTCTGGTTTTGCAACTTTGATTTTTATTGCTTGCCCTATCATCTATTTTTTCACAGACATTATTCCCGTTAAAACCTACGGCCCTGATTTTGTCATACACTTTTTCCCGGCTTTTATAATTAATCGCCTAACGTTTTTAGCTGCTACTTGGGGTATCCCAGCTAGAGAAGTTTGGCGTTCAGAACAATATGCGATCGCTTTATTTCCTTTATTAATCCAAGCTGTATTAAGTGTGTTCACAGGACAAAAACTTAGTTTTCAAGTTACACCCAAGCAGCGACAGTCTGGAATTTATCTGCGGCTGGTTTGGCCACAGTTGGTTGTGTTTGTTCTCACTATTTTAGGCATATTGTGGAGCCTTTACCGCTTTGCGATTGGGCATCTTAATTATCCGGGAGTTCACCTGCTAAATGGTGCATGGGCTATTTATAACTTGCTACTTTTATGGGCTATTATCCGGGCATCGGTTTGGCAGCCGGCAAAAGAGGCAGGGAGCAGGGGGAAATAATTTAAATACAAATTTGGGTTTTATACCTCAACCCAACCTACATTTATATTCAGAGAAACACAGATGAATACTTATTTAGATTCAAAGCAACCTAGTCCGCAAACTGTATTAACAATTTATGCTCATGCTAATGATGAAGTGCTACCGGCTGCCGGCACTCTTAACCTGATGTCTAAAGCTGGTTGGAATGTTCATTGTTTAATTTTAACTGATGGCAGTCTTTCTAGTTCAACTATTAAGGGTACACGTCATCAAGAAGCAGAAGCAGCAGGTAAAACTATTGGTGCAGATTACGAATTTCATGCTCTGGAAGAGTGCAATTTTTCGACACAAACAGTAATTAAAGTTACAGAAGCAGCGATTGAACGTTGGCAACCTAATTTGATTATTACTCATGCACCACAACCGGAAAAGTATGGCCATCGAGACCATGAAGTGTGTGCGATCGCAGTTTTTAATGTGGCTACCCGCAAAAATATACCTCTATGGTATTCAGCCCCGCCTGTATTTTTACGGGGATTTGAACCAAATTTTTTTGTTGATATTACCTCTGTAATTGAGGAAAAAATTGCCGCGATTGGTTGCTATGAATCGGAGTTAAATAAAGCCTTTATGCAACTTGATGCCATACTTGTTTTGTCTCGTTTTTGGGCAAGAGAGTTAGGTCAAAAAGATGGTTACTTTGAAGCTTTTGAAATTTCTCGTCAGTGGGTTGATGCTAGCTTTTTTGCTGCGATCGCAAATAGTAATAAACAAATGGTAAAACCGTAAAAACATGACACTGTATCTTGCGGTTTGTATAGAGTCAATGCCAAAATGGCAATATCAATTTACTAAGCTAAATATTAGGAAGATATAACCATGAACTTGAGTGTAACAGTACTAGAATTATCTGGAATTTTAGATGGCATTAGAGGTAATGAATTACGTCGTGAAGTGGGCGATATTGTGGCTAGTGGGTCTGAAATTTTGCTGCTTGATATGAAAGATGTAAAATTTATTGATAGCTCGGGTTTAGGTGCTTTGGTATCAGCCATGCAAATGGTCAGAAATGCAAATGGTAAACTTTTTGTTTGCTCAATCAGCGATCAAGTTAGGATGTTATTTGAACTAACTAAAATGGATAGAATTTTTCAAATTTTTGCAGATCAAGATGAATTTAATTGCCAAGTACTGGCAGCACAATAATTAATTACAAAAGAATTGGGTCTAAAGCCTCTGAAGCAGACGCTACGCGAACATCCTTCTAGGACGGCTTTAAAGTAATGAGTAATGAGTAAAAACTGATTTCTTTCTTCAACTTATTACTTATTACTTATTACTTCTTACTCATTACTTCAGAATCCCCGACCGTTCACGGCGCTTAGGATGTCAAAAATATTTAACTCTGATAGCTGATGATGGTCACAACCCCGACTTATTGAAGAAGTCGGGGTTCTCGCAGCCCCGCAAAGTCCTGAATCCTACCAAAAAGTTGTATCCTGTGTAAATTCAAAAATAGCTGTATTCAACACCTCTGAAGAGCCAGTTGAGGCATCATGACAGCAATTGTGCAAAATTTGCAATTTGGAATTGGGTATACATCGATGTAATTTTTCTCCGTGGCTAGCAGGAAACCAACTATCTTGATCACCCCACAAAATTAATGTGGGACATTTGATAGTGTGCAAATTATTTTGAATTTTAGTGAGCATATTAGGTTTATTTGTTTGCCAATGCTCGATTTCTCGCGCAGCTATTTGTAATTCTTCAGCAACTTTCACTAGAGTACCAGGAAGTTCAATAAATGGGTAAGTAATCCAATAGACATCTTCTTGTGTCAAAATTGATGGATCAAATAATACTCCACGCCTTTCTATTGCCATCACTTCTCTAACTAGAGGTGCAAACAAATATGCAAGACGTAAAGAGTCTACTACTTCAATAATTTCTAAGGGCGTTTGAGCAAGCAACCACATTGCCCAATGGGGTAAACGTTCAGTAAAAATAGGTACATTTACGACTACTAATCGCCCGATTAATTGAGGATTTTTTTGGGCAAAGGCAAGAGCAATTAATCCCCCTAAAGATTCTGCTACAATCACAGGAGGCTCATCACATAATGCCTGAATAATTCGCTCTAACTCAATAACTTGATGCCCACTATGTTCTCGACGAAAGCAAGGTTTTTCAGAGAATCCGTAGCCTTTGGCATCAAAACAAATTACTCGAAAGTATTTAGATAATGGGTCAATACTATAACGCCAGTTATAGCTCCAACTACCCATACCATGTAATAGAATTAATGGCTTACCTGTGCCTTTTTCACCATAAGCAATTTTGACAGGATACCCTTGAGCGTCTGTAATAACTAGACTTTGTTGCCCTTGAGGAAAAGTCTCTTGCCACCAATCTTTCATTCCTGTTATTTATAACTAATTTAAGCGCCAGTAAAGGCTTGCCACAGCATTCTAATTAGTATAACGGGTAAGGCAACTAAGGCAATGGCGAGTAGTAATAATCCAGCCAAGACACCAAAGATAAACAATTTATCTGCACTCTTTCTTTGGCTAGGAAACTTTAAATGCTCTTCCAACAGCTTGATATTATAAGCGTTAGCTTTCCAAGTAAAATCAAACAAGTCTCCCAATAATGGAACAGCACCTACCAAGCCATCGATGATCACATTTACAACCATTTTTCCCAAAGCTTCCCTAGACACACCTAAACGTGCTGCTTCTAAGATGATGTAGCTAGAAAACATGACTCCTAAAAAATCACCACCAATAGGTATAAGTCCTAAAATTGGGTCTAGACCAATACCAATTTTGGTTCCGGGAATGGTAATTACATTATCCATCAGCCAACTGATTTGACGCAGCCGCTTTAATGTAGGTGCTTTAACTTCAGGTTCAATCGAATTGGGCATGAGAGCGATCGCTTGTTTAAATTTGAATCATTCCAGATTTTACTTTATACTTCAGTTGACTCTAGGATTAGTTTTTTTGAACAAATCTTGATCTGTTTTTGAGCGCATATCTTCACCAACGGTTACATTTAATTGGTCGCCTATCAACAACACAGCAGCACTCATCCACAGCCATAGCATTAAAACTATTACAGCCCCGACTGCACCATAAACTTTATTATAGTTGCCGAAATTTGCCACGTAAGCTCTAAATAAGGCAGATAAAATTGCCCAGAAAACAGCTGCAACAATTGCCCCAGGCATCATTGGCGTACCTGGGTTCCAAACACTGGGGCCATAGCGATAGACAAAACTAAATGCGCTGGCAACTATACCTAAAGCTAAAGGCCAGCGTAACAGTTGCCAAAGATGTAACAAAAAGTCCAAAGAAGAATTTCCACTTACCACCATTCCCAATAGCAAGTCACTCATAAATACTAAGAAAGAAGCCAGCACAAACAGCAAAATTGTACCGACTGTTAATCCTAAAGAAACGAGTTTTGCTTTCCAAAAAGGACGCATCTTTTCTGGAGGAATTTGATGGATTTGATCAAGAGCAGTCATGGCGGTACTAATTGCCCCAGAAGCAGTCCAAATGGCAATTACAAAGCTTAAAGAAAACAAACCTCCGTTTTTGGGGTCAGTAATTTCTTTGGTGGCAAACTCACGAATTAAAGTTAATGCTGCTTCCGGTGCGACTTGGCTAATTTGATTTGCCAGTTGTCTAAAGGTGTCTTGTAAAGATTTCTCAAATAAGCCGATGGCTGTCAAAAGAGCCAGAATTGCTGGAAATAACGATAATATCGCATTGAAGGCAATTTCCGAGGACAGTCCCAACAGTCGTCTTTGGGTTGTCCTCGCAACGGTTTTTTTGAGGGTGCGCCAATTAAGATGGCGAAAAAACTTGATAAAACGAGACTTTGGCATAATTACGGTAAGTCAAAGTTTACCAAAGAAAAACCCTGTATTAACGTGAGTTGGATGAACCTCTCCCCAACCCCTCTCCGACGCGGAGAGGGGCAAGAATTTTCTAGTTTTTAACGAAAAAACCAAGCTTTCCAAGCCTCTCCCCCAAGGTGGCAGAGGAATGGAAGCGGGGTTTTTTAGAGCCGTCGAACTCACGTTGTATTAATAAAGCTTTGGTTTTTCTGTTGGTATCGGTCTAAAATGTTTTGGGCTGAATTACCCTTAGTGGCTTTCTCAGTGATTCTACCGTAAGTTTGAGTATTGCACTTGGTTTGGACTCTACTCCTGTTTGCAGGACTATTTGGTTACTAATAATTGGCCATTTTGACTGGAGGTATTGTCTAATTGCTTGCGATCGCGCTTTAATTATTTCTTGTGGTTCCTTTGGTTCTTGGTTAACCGCAATTTCTAGCTTTAAATTGGGGTGTTGCTGCAAAAACTGGACTGCACGATCTAATTGTTTGACCGCAGTTGGTGTTAGTGTTGATTGCTTGCTTTCATAAGCTATAACTCCTAAACTAGTCGCTATTCTCTGCATACTGATTTTGGCAGTTTGATAATCTAGCTTAGACCTGATGTTATCGGCCAGCAGAGCTTGAGCGTCTCTATCTATATCACGTTCGCTCAAATACACCAACCGAATATTTAATGGTTCTGATGGAATAGTAATTAACTCGTAATTAACCATCTGCGCCGGTTGGGGAAGTCTGATTTCGCCCAAAGCAGATTGCACTTCTTGCATGAAACTTGATTGTAACTGCGCGATGGTGATTACTGGTTCCGGCAATTTTTCTTCAGCTACTTGACGTAACAGTTCATTGGATGCAGTGGGAATTTCAATCAAATTTAGTGCTAATAATTCTGGAGGTTTCCCTAAATTAGAAGCTAACTGTTGAATGTAACTATTCTTTTCCTCTGGCGTATATTGTTTACTAGTAAATACCTGAAGTTGAATTGTCAGCTTTTTATTTTGCTTTAAGGTCGAAATGTTGCTGATGTAAGAGCGTGGTTCACCATTGTCAAGAATTGCAAATTGCTTTTGCCATATCTCTGTGGCGGCTGCACGAATGCTATTTTCTTGTTGCTGCAAAGAAATTTCGCGCCTGAGTTGACTAAAAGATTGATTGAGTGGAAAAATAATTGCCATAATGGTAACAAAAATTAACAACAACCTCCCTGGAAGACTCCCAATTCTTTTGACTTTTTGGTAAGTAGGTAGTCGCTCTAGAATACTTTGCATCCAGATACTTTCTGGGTGTGCATTCCGCCACTCTCTCACTTTTTCTTTGACTTGGTAATTATCAATATGCAGACTTAAAAAAACCAACATCGCCATGAGTGTAATCGCCACCAAGTTAGTGAAAAAAAGTAACCCGCCTCCACTAGCTACCTTGAGTCCATTGATTCGATTCACACTGATAGCTATACCGATGCCATAACCTACAACACATAATGGTGGCATGAGAGCAACTGCGATCGCTACACCAGGAATAGAAGTTGCGACCCCTTTAGGTTCTTTACAAATTGCGACTGAACCGACTGCACCAGAAAACAAAGCAACTACTAAATCTAGGATATTTGGTCGAGTCCTAGCGGCAATCTCAGCAGTCATTTCTTTAAATGGCAATAAAGAGACCAATAACACTGCAAAAGAAATAGCAGCCAAGCAACTCAGGGCAAGATTAAGTAGCGCCCGCATAGCCAAAATCACATCACCCGCAGCTAATGCTAACCCATTGGCGAGAATACCTCCCATCAATGGAGAAATTAACATCGCCCCGATAATCACAGCTGGACTATTTAAGACTAGTCCTAAAGTAGCAATGCCAGCTGCAAACAGAACTTGAATCCAATAGCTGACATCATCAAGACTTACTGAGCTACATATATCTAGGTATACTTGTTCTTTACGAACTTGACCAATTCCCAAGTTTTTTGCAAACCAGTCTCTAAACATATTGAAGTGTGAATATGATTCAACTGACTAAATACTAATTTGCAAAATGTCATAATGAGAAATTTAAAAGAAAGTAATACCAGTTCTATATGAAGATGCATAGAAACAACCCCACCCCCAACCCCTCCCCTTACCAAGGTCAAAATAATGTGCGGCTTCACAGAGAATTGGCATAATCCAAAATAATTTTTTATGAGTGAAGACTTAACAAAACAGTGGTTAGCAGAAATTAAAGCACTCAAACAGCAGTTGACGCAACAGCAGCTTGAGCGCGATAGTGCTTGGGAAAGTTCTCAAAAATGGCGGCAACTTTACAACACCGAAGCCGAGCAACGTCGTACAGATGCTCATTTATTTCAACAGGCGATCGCATCTCTCAAGGCAGAAATTCATCAACTCAAAGGTATTGAGGGAGGAACACTGGGCGATGGTAAAGCGACGACAGCTATTCAACAAGAAATCCAACAAATTGAGTCTGTAGAAGAATTACAAGCTAAATTGATTGCTGTCACCAAAGAACGCGATCGCTTGTTACAAGCTTTAAAAACTGAACAAGAAAGTCATGCTCAAACCCGTAAAAGTCTTACTACTGCTTTAGGTGATGCGATTGATAGTTTGGCACGAGAGCGAGCTGGAGGTGAGGAAGAGAAGAAGAAAACTATAAAGAAAAACTAGCCCAGGCGATTACTACAATCTCTTTTTTCTCTCAGCGTCTCTGCGGTTTAAAAATAATTTATTTAACCACAGAGACGCAAAGAGCGCAGAGTCAAAAGCTTAAGTTAACCAGGTAAACGTAAACCTGTAACAGCTATAACCCCAGCGATCGCACTCGCTGCAAGAGAAGTCAGAGCCGTACCAAATAGCCACCAAGCAGCGCTAGCAACGGTTTTTTGGGTTTCTTGGGCTTGCTTTTTAACTTCTGCTTGTACAGCTTTGAGGCGTTTTTGTGTTTCTTGCTGGATACGTTCGGCTCGTTGCAAGACACTATCTCGTGCTGATTCTATTTGGTTGATGATGCGGTTAGCATCTTTCTCGGAAATATCCTCACGAGAACTGATCACAGCTACTAGGGTGTCACGATCAAATTGACTGAGGCGATCGCGCAATACTTCAAATCCAGCTTGTGGATCGTCAAACACTTTAGTAAAGTCCTGCTTGATGCTTTCGTAATTTAATTCTGGACGCTCTAGAGAGTTGAGATAGTTACGAACTCTAGCAGAAATCTGATCAATTACCGATTGCATTTTTTCTTGAATCTGCTGAAATTTTTCCACAACTGAGTTACGTGCAGACTCAATTTGATCGACATACTGGTTAGCTTCCTCTTCTGAGATATCCTCTCGTTGAGATAGTAGAGCCACAATTGTCGAACGGTCAAATTTAGCTAGGCGATCGCTTAAATTTCCCATCCCCACTTGCGGATCTTGCAAGAGCAATTGTAAATCGCGCTTGATACTTTCTGGATTGAGTTCTTCTTTGTTGGTGTAACGCAGATAGTCTTCAAGCCGAGCCTCAAAATCTGCAACTCGTTGAGTAGTACGCTTCACCAAGCGACGCGGCGCTTTGACAATGTTTTGAATTGCCTCTTGGAAGCGATCAATGATTTGATTAACTTGTTCTTCGCTTAAATCTCCTCGTTGGCTGACAAGCTTTGTTAAGGTTTCTCGATCTACTTGAGATAAGCGATCGCGTAATACCACAGCACCCTGTTGAGGATCGCTGAGTAATTTTTCTAAATCTTGTCTAATACCTTCTGGGTTGAGTTCTTCTAAATTGGTATTGCGGAGATATTGAGCGATCGCTGTTGTTGTTTGTTCGTATTGTGCTTTTACTGCTTGGGGTGCTTGCAAGATATTATCCCGCACCGATTCTAGATTATCTATAACTTGGTTGATTTGCTCTTCACTCAAATCTTGACGCTGACTTAGCAGTTGTACCAATGTATCACGGTCAAATTGTGCTAAGCGATCGCGTAAAAGCCTAATTCCAACTTGGGGATCTTCCAGTAAAACTTTTAATTCGCGCTTGATACTTTCAGGATTTAGTTCTTCCTTGTTGGTATTTCGCAGATAGTCTTCTACTCTTTGGCGCAGTTCATCGGCTTTGGCTGTTGCTTGTGCTTGTAGTTCTTTAGCCCGATTCAACACCTGATCACGAGCGCTTTCGATTTGACCAACTATATTATTGGCTTCTTCGGCGCTAATATCTTGGCGTTGCTGGAGTAATTGTACAAAAGTATCACGGTCAAATTGGGATAGGCGATCGTTTAAATCTTCTAAACCAGCTTCTGGATCTTCCAGTAACTTAGCAAAGCTTCGCTCAATTCCTTCGGGATTGAGTTCTTCTTTACCAGTCGAACGCAAATAATTTTCGATACGGCTGCGGAAGTCTTGACCTTTTTCTCGCGTTTGTGTTTGTTGCACCAGTTCTAAAACTTCCTGACGGGTGCTTTCCATCTGCTGCGAAATTTCTTTAACTCTGGCTTCGCTGATATCACCTCGTTGCGTCAACAACTTCACAAAATACTCTTGATTAATTTCCTCTAATTCCCGGCGTGTAGTTGTGGGATCTGCTTGAGAATCATAAATGACTTCTTGAAATTCATCTTTGATTGTAATCCGGTTGAAATGCCAAGGAAAAGAATTTTTAATGTAGTCTTCTACATCTGTTTTGACAGTATTAGATGTTGATATTGGCAAATTTTGAGATATTTGGGCAGTAGTTTCGTTTGTGAAATTTTGCAGTTCGTGTGTAATTTTATCAACATCGATATCTTGAACTTTGTCTTTCAGCTTTTCTAGCTGAGTTCTAATTCTTCCCAAGTCTATATCTGAAATATCTACCCTATTTAATAATGCTGGTACAGCAGCACCCAAACCAAGTTTAACCGCCTGCTGCATAACACCATTTCTGCCATTGCCGTTTTTCCTAACTGCAATTAGTTGCTGAAGTTTTTCACCCAAATCATCTGAGTTTAACTCTTCAGGAGTAGCATTTTTAAGCAAGTTAATTACTTGCTCTGTCGGATTTTTCCGAGCTACTACTTGTTTCCAAGCATCTTCTAGTCGATCAGCAATTTGATTGACATTTCCTGGAGATAAGTTAGCACGGCTACTAATTAAATCCACAAATGTCTGGCGATTAATGTTTTTTAGTAGATCATTATCACCAATAGATTGAAAATCTACATCACTTAGTAGTTTATTAAATTGATTGCCAACGTCATCTAAATTTAGCTTGGGTATTTGTAAAGGAGCCAAAGAATTTTGCAGCGTATTACTAATACTTTCAGGGTCAAATCCTGAAGTTAATTCGCGCCTAACTGCGGCTGTAACTTCCTCAGCAGTAGCAACAATTTGTCCTTTGGCAACATTAGCACCGATGCCAGCAGTTGCCTTACCCATCAAGCTTTGCAAGCCAGAAGTAGCAGTGCTAATCATAGAACTAATTAACGAACCCGCTGCTGATGAACCCAACCAAACCACTAGCGAGAAATAGGCAGACCAGATAACTATACCGATAATAGCTCCTAACAGGGCACTTTCAGTAATGGTCAGTTTGACCGCCAAAAAACAAGCCATAAATAATGCAATACTTGCAGTTATTAATGCCCAGGAACCAACTTTAGCTTCAAATTTGCGAATTGTCCCGCCCAAAGTTTCAGAATCAGAATCAGGATATGCATCACTCCCCCAGGTTGAGATTCCTACAGCAACGGAAAAATTGGTTAATAGGAACTGAAAGGCAAATGCCATCAGAGTGCCAGCCAATAATGCAACTAAAAACTTAGAACCAGAAAAGACAACTGATACTTCTGCTGGAGTTATGACTTCTGGTAATCGATTAGTAGAAGCTATTCCCAAAGTAAAAATACTTTCAAAATTTTGCAACATAACCATTATCTCTCTTACGCTTGGTGGATGAAATACTCATTCCTCTAATTAGAATGTCTACTTCCCACTCTAGATAATAGTTACCTTTGCTTACACCTTCTCAGGGAATAAAGCTCTTGAACATAAGTTAGATTTTTATCTGAGTTAAGTAGTAATTGTGAAACCGCTTACATCAAAACACATAATAACTATTTTTTTTATTTATATCTTGGTATCTTAGTACCTTGGGGGTTTGATTTAATCAAGCTAAAAAATAAATTATTAATAATATTTCATAAGCTGCATTATTGTTAATAACGCTACTCACATAATGTCTAATAGTCACAAAAACATACTTGAGTACCATCCTGCCATATATATAAGTATAAAAATCTTTTATTTAAATGTAGATTAAACTTTACTACTTGTATTCATTAAAACAAATCTATATCTAACGACATAGAACTAATTTATTCCACTAGATTGATGCAATTTTATGAGGAAGTAGAGTTAATTAAATAGAAGGTGACATCTAATTAAATTCGTCAATAAATAATTTTGTATTTGAGGAGAAGTAAAGAATGGTAGTAGGTGTACGTAGACGTGCCGTAGGTGTATTTTCAAATCGCACAAATGCTGAACAAGCACTACATGAATTGAAAAATACAGGCTTCCCAATGGACAGAGTTTCTGTCATTGCCAGAGATGCGGACGGTAAAGATGATATTGCCGGTACTCAAGTCACCGAAAAAGTTGGTGATAAATCCGACGAGGGCGCGACAGCAGGAGCAGTCTCTGGTGGCGTTTTAGGTGGTTTGACTGGTTTATTAGTTGGTCTGGGAACCTTAGCAATTCCTGGAATTGGGCCAATTATGCTTGCAGGAGCAACCGCAACTACTTTGGCTACAACTTTAGCTGGTGCTGGAATTGGTGCTGTAGCAGGTAGTTTACTTGGTGCATTAATTGGTTTAGGAATCCCTGAAGAACGAGCCAGAGTTTACAACGAACGGGTA
>JBBSOP010000081.1:0-13379 GCA_038259655.1 Chroococcales cyanobacterium | reverse complement strand
TCTAATTAATAGAGAGTCAAATCTCTCAAACCTAGTCAAATTAGAAATTATGAAGGTGAATGATGACAAGCCTTACCCAAGTCCCCTTACATCAAGACCTACTACACCCAGTCCGTAAGTGGTTAGAAAACGTCGAAATTCATAGCCCTAAACTAGCTCATCTGTTGTGCAGAGCCATCCCTGCTCAATGTCCTTTTGAACGCGATATTAAACTGTTTGGTCGTAGGCTATTTCACATTCCGCCAATGTGTAAATTAAATCCTGTTTATGAACAAGTAGTAACTCTACGTTTTAAAGCGCTTTGCTATCTCGCAGATGAATGTGGTGAAGATGTCACAGCCTATTGCTAAGACTAGATAATTGCTTGATGTAGCGTATCGGTAATTACAGATTTACGGTTGTAACTTACTTAAGTCTATACTAAGCTAACGTAAGCCTAATTAGATGTCTGGCTATTTAGTAGCTAGTACCTTTCTAAAGTGTTACCAATCTGTGTTGTTTACCATACCTTGCTGAAATCATTAACATCATCATGACGCACATCTTACTGGTTGAAGATGAAGTCAAACTGGCGCGATTTGTAGAACTAGAACTGAGTTACGAAGGTTATCAAGTCAGCGTCGCCTACGATGGATTAACTGCGCTCACCGCAGCGCGGGAGTTACATCCAGACTTAATCATTTTGGATTGGATGTTGCCGGGTTTATCAGGCTTAGAAATTTGCCGTCGCCTACGAAGTACTGGCGATAAAGTGCCGATAGTTTTATTAACTGCTAAAGACGAAGTGAGCGATCGCGTTGCAGGTTTAGATGCTGGTGCTGATGATTACGTAGTTAAACCTTTCAGCGTCGAAGAATTATTAGCCAGAGTCCGCGCTCACCTGCGAAGAAACCAAGAAGCAGATGCCGCAGATATTTTAGAATTTGAAGACCTGAAATTAAATCGTCGCACGCGGGAAGTATTTCGGGGCAAGCGGTTAATTGATTTAACTGCCAAGGAGTTTGATTTACTAGAATATCTACTCGCCCATCCACGACAGGTAATTACCCGCGATCGCATTTTAGAAGAAGTCTGGGGTTATGACTTCATGGGTGATTCCAATATTATCGAAGTTTACGTTCGCTACTTGCGCCTAAAGCTCGAAGCCAATAACGAAAAGCGCCTCATTCAAACCGTGCGTGGTGTCGGCTACGCCTTGCGTGAGTAAGAAACGGACAAGGGGACAAGGGGATATGAAGAGAATAACAACCATGCCCAATGCCCACTTGCCCTGAGCGTAGCCGTAAAGCCTGCGGCATAGCTACGCTTAAGGCGCAGCCTCTCGTAAGAGAAGGGATGCCCCATGCCCTAATTTCGGCATTATCCCGTTCTCAGCAAAATCTCATGTAATTGATAGTTAGTTATATTAGGATGCACGGAGTTGATTCTATACGAAAATACAAAAAATTCAGACTGCAATGACCTATTTAGAAACAGCAGCGCAATTTTACCGCGAAGTTGCCCAAACCCCGGAAGTGGGACTTTGTTGCGTTCAAAGTACGCCCCTACAATTACCAGGATTGAAAATTCCCTGCAAAATGCAGGAAATGAACTATGGTTGTGGTACTACTGTTCACCCCACGGAACTCTCAAATCAACCTACGGTGCTTTATGTCGGTGTTGGTGGTGGTTTAGAGGCATTGCAATTCGCTTATTTTTCCCGTCGTCCAGGTGGTGTAATTGCCATTGAACCGGTTGCAGCTATGCGAGAAGCCGCCACCCGCAATCTGGAAATTGCCGCTACAGAAAACCCCTGGTTTGACACCAGTTTTGTGGAAATCAAAGCAGGTGATGCTTTTAGCTTACCTGTGGCTGACGCTGCTGTTGATATCGTTGCCCAGAATTGCCTTTTCAACATTTTTGAACCAGAAGATTTAACTCGTGCTTTACTAGAGGCATATCGAGTCTTAAAACCAGGTGGACGCTTGCAGATGAGCGATCCTATTGCCACCCGCGCAATTCCCGAACATCTACGACAGGATGAGCAGCTACGAGCCATGTGTTTATCAGGGGCGCTCACATACGATGAGTATACTGAACGCATTATTAATGCTGGCTTTGGTCAAATTGAAATTCGTACCCGTCGTCCATATCGTCTATTAGATTCCCAAACTTACAAATTAGAAGAAAATTTACTACTAGAAAGTCTCGATTCTGTTGCTTTGAAAGTAGCTATTCCAGAAGATGGTGCTTGTATCTTTACAGGCAAAACGGCAATTTATGCTGGTACAGAATCTTTATTTGATGATTCAGCAGGGCATCTGCTTCAGCGTGGTATTCCCGCAGCAGTTTGTGATAAAACCGCTGCTAAATTTGCAGCTTTAAAACCAGGAAAAATAATGATTACTGATTCTACCTGGCACTATAGCGGCGGTGGTTGCTGTTAATTTTAGTAAGCCCCAATGTTTTTAATTAGTTTATTTCTGTCTACGCTTTTTTTAGCTTACTCGAATGGAGCCAACGATAATTTTAAAGGTGTAGCAACACTGTTTGGTAGCCGAACAACCAGCTATCAAACAGCTATTTTGTGGGCAACTTTTACAACTTTTGCTGGTGGATTAGCAGCAACTTATTTTGCTAGTACACTAGTGAGCAATTTTTCGGGCAAAGGACTATTGCCAGATGCAATCGCTAATGCTCCAGAGTTTCATATTGCAGTGGCGATCGCCTCTGGTTTAACGGTGCTAGTTGCTGCTCTGACAGGATTTCCCATTTCTACAACTCATAGCTTGACAGGTGCGCTGCTTGGTGCTGGCTTAGTGGCAATCGGACTCAAAGTTAATTTTATAGTTTTGGGAAATTCATTTATTTTACCTCTATTCCTCAGTCCTATAGTTGCTATTTCTTTGACAGCAGTAATTTATAGTTTATTAAAATACAGTAATTCTCAATGGAACCTAGAAACCAATCAAAAAACAATTGATGCTTGTCATTTTATTAGTGCTGGCATTATTAGTTTTGCTAGAGGATTGAATAACACACCCAAAATTGTCTCGCTGATTGTAATTATTGAATATTTTTCAATTCAGGGAGGGATGATTACAGTCGCAATGGCAATGGCACTTGGTGGCTTACTCAATTCTCAACAAATTGCTGCAACTATGAGTGAAAAAATTACTTCCATGAACCAAATTCAGGGATTATCTGCTAATATGGTTACAGCAATTCTTGTAATTGCTGCTACTCAGTTTGGGCTTCCTGTTTCTATTACTCAAGTTTCCGTATGTTCTATTTTTGGCGTAGGACTAATTGAGAAAAAAGCCAATATACGCGTCTTTTATCAGCTTTTATTTTCATGGTTTTTAACCTTACCCACTGCTGCAATTATTAGTGGAATAACCTATCGATTATTGCAAGGATAAAACAACTGCACCACTTTTGTCCATAGTTTGAGAAATATTGATTAATGCATACTATATCAATTACACCATTTAAAAATAAACTAAACTCTTCTTTAACAAAAAAGAGCATTAATATTTTACAAATTAATTTAGGTAAGCGCTGTAACCTTGCTTGTACACACTGTCATGTTGAAGCTAGTCCAAAACGTACAGAAGAACTTTCTCCAGAAATTTGCGAACAATTAATTGAGCTAATTCACAGATTTACAGAAATCCAAATTGTAGATTTGACTGGTGGCGCGCCAGAAATGAACTACGGATTTAAGCCATTAGTAGAAGCAGCAAGAGCAACTAATAAACAGGTAATTGTCAGATCTAACTTGACTATTTATTTTGCAGATGGCTTTGGTGATTTACCTGAATACTTTGCCCAACACCAATTAAGAATTGTAGCTTCTATGCCTTGCTACCTCGCAGACAATGTTGATAAAATGCGGGGTTCTGGTGTTTTTGATCATTCAATAAAAGCTTTGCAATGGCTTAATAAACTCGGCTATGGCAGAGAACCGAATTTAATCTTAGATTTGGTGTACAATCCGCAATTACCCACAAGCGAAAAATTTTCTTTAGCTCCTGAGCAGACTAACTTAGAACGAGACTACAAAGTATTTTTGCAAGAGCATTTTGATATTATCTTCAACAATCTCTTCACAATTACTAACTTACCAGTTGGTAGAACTCAAATGCATTTAGAACGAAAAAAACTGTACGCCAGCTACTTGCAATTTTTAGAGTCACATTTTAATAACGGCACAATTGACCATTTAATGTGTCGTGACCAACTTTCAATTGATTATCTGGGTAATGTGTATGATTGCGACTTTAACCAGATGATGAATCTGCCAGCAACAAATGTCAATGGTGAAACATTAACAGTTACGAAATTACTAGAAGCTGGTAGTTTAGACTTGATTAGTGAAATCCCAACTGCGGCATATTGCTATGGTTGTACTGCTGGATGCGGTTCTAGTTGTGGTGGTGCTTTGATTTAAGCTCATCTCACCCCTGGAAGGGGCGGGATTTCGTGTCAGTGGTCAGTTGTTTTTGCTACTCACCACACTTCGACTTCATTCAGTACAAGACGCTCAACAACCGGGGTCGAAGGTAAGATCTCTTATAGATTGGAGATAGGCACGCCGCTTCAAAAACTGACCAACAGAAGGGGATGGTTGTGATGAAGAGCAAGAATCAAGTTGTTTTCACCTTAATTTTAAAAAGCGCTATTGTCTTTTCACCTTTTTTGGTGTCTGCTGGTATTGCAAGTGGGCAACCCACACCATCCGTGTCTAGAGAATTGACTCCTGCCCCAGTAATATCGAAGCAGCAGCAGGAAAAACTAGCGCAAGGAGCGGTAGAAAATCGCATTCCCCAACCAGAACAATCTGATTTTGAGCGTGCCTTTAATCCTACAACTGTCCTTATGAATATCTGGTTAGTCATATTGAGTTTATTTCCAGTTGCAGTTATTGCTCTATTTTGGTTGTTAAGACGGGTGGCAATTCGTGAAATTGTTAATAGAGCAATGGCACAGTTACAGGGAATCGAAAATTTACAAAACCAGTTAATTATTGTTAAGCAAGAAGCTGAAAATACTATTCAAGATGCTAAGAATCTCAATCGTCAATTAGAAAAAGAAGCTGAGTCATTACAAGAAAAAATAAAAACACATCAAGAAAAATTATCAACATTGACATCTGAACTCTTGCAATCAAAAGACAATATTCTTGCGGGACTAGAAACCGATGTCAAAAGTGTTCAACAAAATATAAATAAATTAGAATCTGAATTTGCCGGACAATTATCCCAATTACAGTTGGATACTCAACTTAAAAGGAATCTCACAGTAGAAAATATAGCCACAATAGAGTCTGAGCTAGCATCTCAACTTGATGAATTAAAATTAGGTGTTGAACAACAAAAAGATCTGGCTTTAGAAAACATAGAACAAAATAAATATGATTTTATTGCTCAATTCGCAAATGTCCAGAGTGATGCTCAAAAGCAAAAGGATAGTATCTTTAATAATTTAACTAAATTGCAGACAGAATTTGTCACACAATTATCTGAGTTAGAGACAGATGCTCGAAAACAGAAGGATATCATATTAGAAAATTTAGGAGAATCAGAAACTCTATTTCAATCTCAATTATCCCAATTACAATCTGAAACTCAGGTACAGAAAGACAATATTATTGAAAGTTTCACAAAATTCCAAGCTGAGTTTGCATCTCAATTACAAGTAGATGTTGAACAAAATAAGAATAAAATATTGGAAAATTTAGGAGAACTAGAGAACACATTTAAATCTCATCTATCGGAATTACAGTTAGATACGCGACAGCAGAAAGATAGTATATTTGATGATGTGATTAAACTAAAAGCTGAGTTCGCATCTCAACTATCGGAATTACAGGTAAATGCTCAAGATCAAAAAGAGCTAATAATTGCAAATTTAGAAAAATCGGGTTCTGAATTTGTTTTTCAGTTTTCAGAATTACAATCGAATGCTCAACAACAAAAGCTACTAATTCTCGAAAAGCTAGAAAAGTTAGAGACTGAATTTGTTTCTCAACTCTCGGAATTACAGTTAGATGCTCAACAACGCAAGGATGCGATTTTGCATGAATTGGTGGAACTGACACCTGTCTCTATTCCTGAAGAGAAGCAAACCCAAGAACCACAACCACAGCCGGAATTATTAGCAGATGATTATATACAAGAGGGAGATACTCTGTTTTCTCAAAAGCAGTATCTAGATGCGATCGCAGTTTACAATAGAGCAGTTAAACTCCAGCCTGATGAACCTATTATTTGGTTAAAACGAGGTTTGACTTTAGTTAGATTAAAACGCTATCAAGATGCGATCGCATCTTATGATAGAGCTATTAAGATTCAGCCAGACTATCACCAAGCATGGTGCGATCGCGGTGTAGCTTTTGGTAACTTAAGAGAGCATCAGGAGGCTTTTGACTCTTTTGATCAAGCCATACAACTCCAACCAGACGATGCGATCGCTTGGTTAAATCGCGGTCTTTCATTGGTAGAATTGGAACAATACGAAGAAGCGATCGCTAGCTTCGACAAGTCACTACAATTTCAACCCGATTCCCCCAAAACCTGGGATAAACGCGGCTATACTCTGGTAAGATTGGGACGTGATGATGAAGCGATCGCTAGTTTTAATAAAGCACTAGAAATTAAGCCAGACTACGCTAGAACTTATTATAATAAAGCAGCTTGTTACGCACTACAAAGGCAAGTTGAATTAGCTTTAGAAAATCTCCGGCAAGCAATTAAGCTAAATCCCGTATACAAAGAAGATGCTGCAACCGATATAGATTTTGATGAAATTGCAGATGATGTCAACTTTAAACAGTTGATTGCTGTTTAAATCATTTCAAACTCTAAATTATGACTTTGGAGAAAATCATGAGTGAAATGATCCACTACATTCGTATCAGCAAGTTCTAAATTGTAAAAATCTACAACCTCATGCTCAAAATATGGCCCAGCGTGCCAAGTACCCTCATTTAATTTGATAAAACAATTCCCCGGAATCCGAAAAGCGGCAATTTCCTCTAAAACGGGTTCATTTATATCATTATAGGGAGGACAAACCGCAATCAACCAATCCTTACCTGCCAAAGCACCTAAACATTGAGTACATTGCAAATGGCGAGTAATTTGATGAAACTTCCGCCCCCTCTTATCTAACCGCATAATATAAAATCGCGGAGTCCCATTTTGTAAATTTAATTGGGCATCTTCTGCATCAAAACCTTTACCATCTTGACTTGCAAAAACCACCTGTCCATAACGTCGAAAATTTTCTGAATTTATCAACTCTGCTGGTAATTGTTGGATTGTTTTTGATGTACTCATAAAAAAAACTTCTGATTGTGCCAAAAACTTTACTATGACTTACGCCAATAATCTCTCTAACCGTCATTTCTCTGGGTACTCAGCGACTCTGCGGTTAGTTTCCCATATTTAATTATTACCATTCCATCTCTTGAGGAATAAGTGATTTAGGAATCACAGAAACTTGCTTATCCCGATTTGAAGGTTTTGTATACCACCAAGCCCAAGCAATTAAAACTGCTTGTAAGGGGAGTCTGATTACATGAACCCAAGGTGAATTAGGTATATGGTCAACTTTAATTAGATTAACTGCCATATTAATATTAGCTGGATAAACAGCAATAAAAAGTGCAACTAATCCCCAAGCAGCAGCTTGACTTACAGGCGGAACTAATAATCCAATACCACCCAAAATTTCATAAAAACCACTGAGATAAACTAATCCCAAAGGATATGGAAGTTGAGGAGGCACAATTCTTACATATTGTTCTGGCACAATAAAATGTGTGACTCCAACTACAATAATAGATGCTGCCAGGATGACACGTAATAGTTCCTTATACTTATTCATGGGTTTTGCTTAACTTGTCCCTACTAATTCAGTATTTATTGCCTGACATCAGTCTGTCTTCAATCAATAGAGAGAAAATTGGTTAACTTTTGCCAAAATACCGCTTACGACTTTAAAGTTAAATTAGTAACTAAAATGATTATCCATCTTTAGACTAATGTATGACGGTAAATTTTAATCGGCGTAAATTTGTTTTGTCTGGTTCAGCAGTTCTTGGTATCGGCCTCTTACTAGAAGCTTGCAATAATAACCAAGCTGCGACACCAAAAACAGAAAATAGTAGTCAATGGTTTAAAGTAGCGATCGCCCTTCCTGGAAGCAGTACAGATCAAGCGTGGAATCAATCTGGTTACGAAGGGATAAATCAGATAAGACAAAAGTTGTGTGCAGAAGTAGCTTATGTAGAACAAGTAGCACCAGCAGATCAAATAGAAGCATTAACAGATTTCGCCCGTAAAGGTTATAACGTGGTTTTTGCCCACGGCGGACAATTTGATACAGCAGTAAAACAAGTAGCTGCAAAGTTTCCTAATACATTTTTTATTGCAGTTGACGGTTCTGTTAAAGGTAAAAACATCGCTGCTTTACGAATAGATCACCTACAAGTTAGCTATTTGTGTGGAATTATTGCCGCTTCTATGACTAAATCCAACAAGTTAGCTTATCTGGCTGGACAAGAATTTGCAGCTACCCAAGAAGAATTACGGGGATTTGAATTAGGTGCGAAATCTATTAAACCAAATATTCAAATTACCTCTACCTTCACAGGTGATGGGAATGATGTTGCTAAAGCCAAAGAAGCAACACTTGCATTAATTTCATCTGGTGTAGATGTGATTTATCAATGGTTAGATAATGCCTCAGCCGTAGTACTACAAACTGCCAGTGATAAAGGTATTTATGCTTTTGGTAATATTAAAGACCAATTAGATATTGCTCCCAAAGCAGTTTTAACTAGTGCCGTGAAGCGATTAGATTTAGCAATAGTATATTTAGCAGAATTGGCAAAACAACAACAAATCAAAGGTCAAATATATACTATAGGTTTAGAAAGACCAGATATATTATTTTTAGGAAAATTTGGGTCAATAATTCCAGAACAAGTTCAACAAAAGACCTTAAATATAAAGCAGGAGATTATCGATAAAAAAATTATCTTTGAAAATTGCAATGAGGGTGGTAAAAACACGCGCTGTATGAAAAAAGTCTCAACCTAAAATTTAGACCTTTGTAAATTTTATATCACATTCATTTATTTTCGAGGAACTCATCAACTGTAATTCCAGCTTATCGAATTAGACTTCTTAGTAATCCAGGTGCTAATTCTCGATGATTTGGAACTGACAAGGTTGGTTTTGATTCATGCCACAGTATCATGTGACTTCCGGTTTGATGATCTAATATATAATCAAACTTCTCAAAAACTTTAACAGCTTCCTTTCCAGAAATATTTGATAAACGCCCCATTTATACTACAACTTCTCCAATAAATGTTTGTGATTCTTGAGGAACATAAGGCTTACCATGTTGAGTTTGAACGTATAAATATCCTTTAATAGCATCTTTAATATTATCTATAGCTTCATCGAGTGTTTTACCTTGACTCTCTCAGCCCTGAAGTTCTGGATCTTCAGCAATGTATCCTTCGTATTCTGAATCAAAACTGAAAATTACTTGGAATTTCATAATTGTGGAATTGATTTGCCTAAAAGTAAGTAAAGTACACAATTTCAGTTGTAAATCTCTTTCCGATGTCCAATCCGATCAATAAAAATAATTCTTTTCTCAGGGTCAAATTCGTAAATAACTCGATAATCTCCTACTCTAAGTTTAAAAAAACCAGATAACTCGGCAGCGAGGGTTTGCGGTGTAATCTGATCAAAGTTCTCAGCTAGCCAATTAATTTTGTTAACAATTCTTTCACACACAGTCTTTGTCAACTTTTCTAGGTCAGCTAGGGCTTCTGGTTCATACTCAACTGAGTAATTCATCCGTTTCCTAAACCTAGTCTTTGCATAATTTCTGCTGCGGAAATACCTCTTGTACCTGCCTCTCTGCGTTTCTGAATTGCTAGTATTTCTTGTTTAAAATTCTCGTTGATGGTTTGATTTATATCTGGGTCTACTAGTATTTCTTCTATAGTTTCCAGAACAGTTTCTCGAATGAGGGCTTTAAGTTCTTCGATAGTCAGTTCGTTAACTTGCATAGGAGTGACTTCATTTATTAAAGGCTTATTTATCAATTTTATTCTATCCGTTGATGTTGTGTTAAAATGTAAATAAAAGCAAAAAATAGCTTTTAATAGTACCTATTGTTTTCGTAAGTTATTCCAGGATTCATTAGTTTTATAGTAAAAGTTCATAACTGTGTAGTTGAGTTAGCTAAAAGCTAATTCCTAATAGTCCTCCCTCCTCATTTTCATCCGTAAGTCTAAGTCTGACAAAAGAATCAAAATTAAAATCAAGTGGGAACTCTGAGCGTGGAACCATATCTGAATTTAATGTACAGATATATTGAAAGCCAAGCCTCCTTGACTCCCTATCAGCTAATTGCAGAGCAAGAGATACCTGTCTCTCATCTACACCATCAAAAATTGTGCTGTCATGAATTAGTATTCTAGGTGAAGGATCACGCTCTGACCAAAGTTGTGCCAACATTAAGTCATAACAGAATATCTTCATCTTATCGATCCCTTCACTACCATCGCGTCTAATTTCTACTCGGAAAGTAAAGCCATTGCTTCCTACATCAATAACAAGTGTTCCTGGAACGTCGTAAAGAAATCTAGAGTTAGTACTGAATAAATCAATAGCACGTTCTGCTTGCTCATTCCGTTCTCCATAATCGCGGCGTGCGCGTTGCAGTAACTGTTCTTTTTCAATTTTTAAGGTACTTTTTTCCTCCTCAAATTGTTTTAATTCTTCGATGCGTTTATTAATCTCATTAAGATTAGCTACATTATCAAGATAAATTTCTTGTAGCATTGTGTATTCTTCTAAAGCACCATGCGTCTTTAGCACTTCCAATAGTTCAGCACGATCTTCAGTTTTTTCCCTCATAAAACTCTCTCTAGAAGCTATTTCCCTTCTAAGACGTTTAATTTCACTTCCTAAAAACTCACGACGATTTTCTATAAGTCGGCTATGAAATGTTTCTACTTCTTCCAGCCTTCTAATTACTAAATCTGGTAATTCAATACCAGCATTTTCATAGATACGAACAACTTCTTCCGGTCTTGGCTCATCATCTGAGTCAAGGCTGGATTGATAAAACTCCAGTAATTTATGTTCAATAATATTTTTATTCGTTGCTTCGTGAATTTGTGAAGTCAAATGGTTAACTGTTGCTTCTAATTCATGATATTGGGATGCCACACGAAAATTATTAAGAGTTTCTTTTCTTTCACGTAGTTGTGCTTCTACTTGCACTTTTAAAGCTTCAAGTTCACCTAGAGAACCAACAATTCCAATTGCGACTCCAGCTTCTGTATCTTTTTTAAGTTTTTTAATATCTGCTATTAATTTCTGTTTATCCTTTAAAAGTTGTAAGTCTCTTGCCTCTTCCCAAGCAAGACCTAACAGAAAAGCATTATTAACTTGTTTATCCCATCCAAGTTGCTTTGGATAATGCTCAAATGGTGTAGAGAATGCGTCTCTTCCCCGACGGATAAAATAAGAAATAAGCCCTCTAAAACTAGGCTTGTATTTCTTAGCTTCATTATCAATGGTTAATCCAAATGTTAGATTTCCTAAAACAGTTTTCCAGTCGTCTAAACTTAGAACTTTTTTACCTTCTTGTTCTTTTGGCTGAATAGGCCAGTCAGTAGTATCCCCATCAATTACTACCTCAGACTTATCCTCAGTATTTCTTGTAACAGTAAAAATTTTATTTGCAAGTGTAAGCTCTAAACTAAAAGCCCAACCACGAATCTTTCTAGAACCAAGTCCTTTAGCGGTAGGAATTGTACTTCCAAGACAAAAGTGAATAATTTCAATGAGAGTAGATTTACCCAATCCATTACGAGAATCTCTTCTGCCAGAGTCTTCTGTGCGATCTGCTAAAACTACGTTAAAGCCAGGTCTAAACTCTACCGTTTTGAATGATGCACGATTACAACGAATAGCATGAATCATCGGTGACACCTATGAAGTAATCCTGCATTCATCTCAATTGCTCCTATAGCGTATAGGAGATCAAGAGTTAAAACAAAACGTTCAAATGTGGCAACTTCTGGCATGGTAGCAACAGCACTCCAAAGTGATGAAACTGTTCTTGGCTGGTACAATTGTTCTAGTATTGTAGCACCTACTCCTAACAAAGAGTAACTAGTAGAAATATGCTTTGTGGGCAAAATTAATGAAGAGTTATAAGTAGAAAAACCATCTGTGGAATTGGTCATCGCTCAAATACTTCACATTTCCAAAAGAGATAAGAAATAACAGCCAGACCAGCTGATACTAGTTTGATGTCTGTACTATTGCCACTTGAGAATTTGCACAGTGCATCAAATAAAGCATCTCCATCAACTCCAGCCAATATTAATCTGTTATATTCTTGAATAAATCCTGATTTCAATTTTTCTGGAAAGCTGGAGTTAAAAGTTGCATAATTGTTGACAAAGCTATTAACTTCCCATACTTTAGCCATCCCCATTTTTAATGGAAAAAGCACGTTATCAGTAAATCTGTTTTTTGAAATTTTTTCTGTTGGGTTTGTAAGTGTAAAATTAGTTTCAGGTGCTGCGGTATCTATCGGTACGGCAATTATAGTTTTGATGACTATTTCTAATTCATAAAATGTTATATTTGGCATCTGACGAGCTATTAATGCTTCTTGCTCTTGTCTTTCCTCGATGAGAATGTTTATTTTTCTACGTCGATCAAGAATATTTTCTTCTAATTCTTGAATTTGTCTTTTTATCTTTTCTTTTACTTTTGCATCACTCTCATATCTTAAGTCATCTTCTAGATCATTTTGAAGTGCTAAATCTTTATCAATATGTTCCCTTAAATGTAGTTCGCGTTGCTGATCCCAATCCACAATTTACTCTCCTTTAAATCGCATCATCAACGCTTGCAAAGCTTCTTTTAGGTTTATTCCTGTTCCTAGTTCTACTTCACCTTCATAATCCAATACAAAAGGAATAATAGGTATACCAACCTTCAATCTATGCTTGAAATCTAATCCAGGGGCATTAATAACTTCCACTAAGGCTGCTTGATTGGGAGGTAAAGCAGTACCTTTTTGTTGCAGTTTAGTTATATTTTTTTGTATTCCTTGTAAAATAAGCTGCATTTCTCCTTCAGTCACTTGGTCGGTTTCTATTGCATCTAAAACAGTAGAAATCATAATCATTTGAGATTGATCTAATTGTTCAGTGATGGCTGCAATTATGTTCTGTTCGCCAGCGTTATAACGAGCTATTAGCCCTTGATGCAAGTGATTAATGTTTTCATAAATAGCCTTCTGCCCAGCAGATAATCTATCTAATCTTGTGTTTATATGTT